>JAFVDC010000076.1 GCA_017478685.1 Bacteroidales bacterium
AATTTTGCAGGATTAAAGGGTTAAACAAGGCTTACGTATCCTTTCTCCTGGGCGGCCTTAAGAGTTGCGTCAAGACCATTCTTTTCAATGATACGCATACCCTTGGTGGTCACTTTCAGAGTGATGAAACGCTGTTCGGCCTCGGACCAGAACTTCTTGGTCTTGAGGTTGAGGGAGAAGTCGCGCTTTGTGCGCAGCTTGGAATGGGCGACGTTGTTGCCGATCATTCTCTTCCTACCGGTTATCTGACAAACCTTTGACATAATATTTTACTTTTTTATTGTTATACAAGTTTTAAAAAGCGCTTCCAGCGGATGTTGTTGGGGAAGCTTCGGCTTCCGTCCGTTGAGAGCCAGATGATGGAGGGCGTTCCTACAATGTGATCCTCCGGAACGAAACCCCAATAGCGGGAGTCCAGGGAATTGTGGCGGTTGTCACCCATCATGAAGTAGTAGTCTTGTCCAAATGTGTAGCTTGTGGCGGGCTCCCCGTTTATGAGGATTTCGGCATCCTTAACCTCAAGGGTGTTGTGCTCATAATCACGGATGATCCGTTCATATAAGGGCAGGTTCTCAAGGGTGAGATCTACCGTGGCACCTTTTTCAGGTATCCAGATGGGGCCGAAATAGTCTGAGGTCCAGCGTGTTTTCCCGGTAAAGGGGAAAATTGCGATGTCCTGGCCGTTGCCCGGATAGGTTTCCAGGTTGGGGACAACTTCGACTATGCTGCTAAGGCTCCGGACCTTCTCAAGATTCTCCTTCGTGAGAGGCATCATGGGATAACCGGGAAGCCTGGGATCGAAGTAGAGTTCCTGAAGGTTGAGGCCCATCTGGTCCAGTTTGCGCTGGTTGATGCGAGAGCCGCTTGTAACTACCTTGTATGTGAGCTGGCGTCCGGGATAGTCGGGTTCCTTTACTCCGTTTACCCAGCATAGTCCGTCTTTCACCTCAAGGGTGTCTCCGGCAACGGCGACACAACGCTTGACATAGTGGTCTTTCTTGTCCGTGGGACGGACGATAATGGGCCCGTACTGGGTGATTGCCTGTGTCCTTCCAAGCAGCCTTGCCCATGCATAATAGTCTTCTGCAGGACGGCGGGAAAGCACGGTGTCTCCGTTGGGGAAGCCGAATACCACGATGTCGCCTCTTTTCACTTCACGGAATCCCTTGAGCCTTCTGTACTTGTTCTGGATGAGAGTGGAATAGCTCTCTGAGCCGAAAGCACGGTTGTGCGTAAAGGGAATGGTGAGCGGGGTCTGGGGGACCCTGGGGCCGTAGGTGAGCTTGGACACGAAGAGATGGTCTCCGGTGTAGAGGGTGCTCTCCATGGACGATGAAGGAATCTTGAAGGCCTGGAAGAAGAAAATATTGATGAAAGTGACAACCACTACGGCAAAGATGATGGCATCAAGCCAGTCCAGCCAAAAGTTGTGTTTTTCCCCGGGCGCATACTCTTTCTTCCAGAAGAGCCACTTGACCTTCTTTGTAATTATAAGGTCAAAGATGATACCCAGGCCGATTAGGAACCAATAGTTTCCGAGCCATATCACCCATGTAGTGTAAAGTACCGACCAGAAACCCAGCCGTACCCACTTGTTTTGGATGATTTCCTTCAGGCTCACAGCTAAATGACTACTTTACAGAGTTTACAATAGCCTCAAATGCTTGAGGGTTGTTCATTGCGAGGTCTGCCAGAACTTTGCGGTTGAGGCCGATGTTCTGCTTTGCGAGACGACCCATAAGCTGGGAGTAGGTGAGACCGTACTGGCGTGCAGCGGCGTTGATACGCTGTATCCAAAGTGAACGGAATTCACGCTTCTTGGCTTTGCGGTCACGGTAAGCGTAGGTGAGACCTTTCTCGTAGGTGTTCTTGGCTACAGTCCAGACGTTCTTGCGGGAGAGGAAATTACCGCGGGTCCTGGAAAGGATTTTCTTGCGGCGTGCCCTTGAGGCAACAGAATTAACTGATCTAGGCATTTTTTAAATTACATTTTTGGAGGCAGTGGCTTATCCTAAAGTAAAGCACTTTCTTACTGCGTTCCAGTTAAACATTAAACTACAGGACCAGAAGTTCTTTAAGACGGGGAACATCCACCTTCTCGATGATGGCGAAATGATCCAGGTTACGTTTCTGCTTCTTGGTCTTCTTGGTGAGGATGTGGCTGTGATAAGCGTGCTTCCTCTTGATCTTTCCCGATCCGGTAAGCGTAAAGCGCTTTTTGGCACCGGAGTTGGTTTTGAGTTTTGCCATTGTGTTAAACAATTATTAATTATACATACATCCGTTTGAGATTCTTCGCTTTGCTCAGAATGACAAGCGGGTTATTTCTTTTTAATAGGAGCTATCATCATGGTCATGCGCTTGCCTTCGAGCACCGGCATGTTTTCCGGCCTGCCCCACTCCTCAAGTTCCACTGCAAAGCGCAGAAGCTGTTTTTCACCCTGCTCTGCAAACTGGATGGAACGGCCGCGGAAGAAGATTGAAGCCTTCACCTTTGAGCCTTCCTGCAGGAACTCCTGGGCGTGTTTGAGCTTGAACTGGAAATCATGCTCATCCGTGTTGGGGCCGAAACGAATTTCCTTGATGACTATCTTTGCGGCATTTGCCTTCATTTCCTTGGCACGCTTCCGCTGCTGGTACAGATACTTCTGGTAATCCAGGATCTTGCATACGGGAGGGTCTGCCTTGGCGCTGATCTCTACAAGGTCCAGTTCCAGTTCCTGGGCCAGGGCAAGTGCTTTGGTAAAGGGATAGATCCCTTGCTCGGGGATGTTGTCACCTACCAGACGCACCTGGGATGCTGTAATTTCACGGTTAATCCTAAGGGCGTTTTCGTCCTTGGAATTACCCCCCTGCTGCTGCTGGGGATTGCGTCTCGGGCCCGAGGGCCTGGGTTTGAAAGGCGTTGCGATAGCTTTGCTCCTTTAATGGTTAAACTTATTGGGCCAGTTCTTCTGCCACAGCATTGCGGACATAGTCCACAAACTGAGACACGCTCATGGAGCCCTGGTCCTGGGCGCCACGGCGTACAGACACAGTTTCCTCTGCCTGTTCCTTTTCTCCTACGATAACAAGTAGCGGCACTCTCTTGAGGGATGTCTCCCTGATTCGTTTGCCAAGAGTTTCGTTCCTGTCATCAATAGAGGCGCGAATTTCGGAATTATTTAGGAGATTCGCAACTTTTTTTGCGTAATCTGCATATTTTTCACTGACGGGCAGCACTTTAACCTGGTCCGGGTGGAGCCAGAGCGGCAGATGACCTGCGGTGTGCTCAAGCAGAACCGCCACAAAACGCTCCAGCGATCCGAAGGGTGCGCGGTGGATCATGACGGGGCGCTTGCGGGAGCCGTCGGAGTCTACATATTCCAGTTCAAAGCGCTCGGGGAGGTTATAGTCTACCTGGATGGTTCCAAGCTGCCAGCTTCGGCCGATAGCATCCTTTACCATGAAGTCAAGCTTGGGGCCATAGAAGGCCGCCTCGCCGGTTTCAACAACGTAAGGAAGGCCCTTTTTCTTGGCGGCGTCGATGATGCCTTGTTCGGCCTTGTTCCAGTTTTCCTCGGAGCCGATGTACTTTGAAGGGTTCTTGGGGTCACGGAGGGAGACCTGGGCGGTGAATTTGTCGAAGTGGAGGGTCTTGAAGACGTAGAGGATGAGGTCGATCACCTTCTCGAACTCTTCCTGGAGCTGGTCCTGGCGGCAGAAAAGGTGGGCGTCGTCCTGGGTGAAGGAACGCACGCGGGTGAGGCCGTGGAGCTCACCGGACTGCTCGTAGCGGTATACCGTGCCGAATTCGGCAAAACGAAGCGGGAGGTCACGGTAACTGCGGGGAGCGCTGCGGAAAATCTCGCAGTGGTGAGGGCAGTTCATGGGTTTGAGGAGGTATTCCTCA
>JAFVDC010000077.1 GCA_017478685.1 Bacteroidales bacterium
ACTTTGCCCATAATCCGGAGCCCCTGCCTGCAAACCTTGTGGACCTTTCAGAGACCGTGGTCAAGGAAAAGGCGGACCTTGGAATCAGCGTAGACCCTGATGTAGACCGCCTGGCATTCATCCAGGAAGACGGAAAGCCTTTCGTGGAGGAATATACGCTTGTTTCCGTGGCCGATTACCTCTGCGAGCTTGCCGAAAAGGAGGGGAAGCCCATCGCAACCGTTTCCAACCTCTCTTCCACCCGCGCCCTCAGGGACGTCACTGAAAAGCACGGCGGCACCTACTATGCTTCGGCCGTAGGTGAGGTTAACGTGACCACCCTCATGCACAAGGTTGGCGCCCTCATTGGCGGAGAAGGCAACGGAGGCGTCATCTATCCCGCCATCCACGCAGGCCGTGACGCCATGGTTGGCATTGCCCTGTTCCTTTCCAACCTTGCCCACAAGAAGATGAAAGTGAGCGAGCTCAAGAAAACTTATCCGCAGTATTTCATCGCAAAGAACAAGATCCAGCTCTCCGATTCGGCCCTCATTGAGAAGATTCTCACGGAGCTCAAAAAGATCTACGCCAATGAAAACATCAACGACATAGATGGCGTGAAGATCAACTTTGAGAAGGACAAGACCTGGGTGCATCTCAGAAAGTCCAACACTGAGCCCATCATCCGCATCTACTCGGAGGCTTCTACCATGGAGGCCGCCGAAGCCCTTGGCAATGAGGTGATTGCGGTTGCCAATAAGATCATCGGCTAGTGTTTAGTTTCAGGACAACACCGCTGGAGGACCAGCTGGACAAGGCCTTGCTGTACGGCAAGGTGGGCTGCTTCTGTACCCAGAACTGCTGGGATACGGCAAAGGGCCGGTGGATGTGGGAGATTTTCAAGGGCAGGGGAAACCTTGTGACAGTGTTCTCTCCAAGGGATGCCGAACTTACCCCCGGAACAAACCACATTGCGTTTGAAGCGGACCAGTTGGCTCAGCTGGACGCCGTGGTGGTGGAAATCCAGGATGTGGGGGTGAGGTATTTCAACTACACCAAGGACGTGATGCAGCTCATGGAAATGCTGCAGCTGCTTGGCCAGGATGCCCCGTCCCTATATATTGTAGACCACATCAATCCTTCCGGCAGGGTGGTGGAAGGCACTATCCCCGCCGTGGCAGGGGAGATGTTTGTGCCGAAACTTGCCCACAGGCACGGCCTTACGCTTGGAGAGGTAGTGAACCTTTATGCATCTGAGATTGGTGCCAAGTTCCCCATACATGTGATTTCGGCCATGGCAACGGACGCCAACAGGCAGCTCATGCCATGGACCATTGCACCGGCGTCGGACATCCCCGGGCTTTTCAGCTCCTACCTCTACAGCGGGGGAGGCCTCTGGAACAACACCACAATAACGCCCGGAATAGGCACGGCAAGGCCCTACGAGTACATTGGGGCACCGTTTGTGAAACCTCTTCACGCAGAGGACCTTCCGCAGGCGCACGGGGCGCTCCTTCGGCCATGCTCCTTCACGCCTTCGGCCGGCCGATACGCAGGGGAGCGCTGCCAGGGTTTCCAGATAATGCTGGTGCCCGGAGAGCCCTACCACAGCCTCCTTCACACGCTTCACCTCATGAGATGGTTCAGGGAGCACTATTCGGCCTTTGAATTCGAGGCAGGCTTCTGGACCAAGCTCGCGGATCCCGTGCTGGAGGAGTACCTGAAGGAGAACATTTCCTTTGACGTTATCCAGGAGCACGTGAAACTTGAGGAGCAGAAGTGGATCCGGAAGGCCAAGCGCTACCTCCTCTACGACGACCAGCCGTATAGGATGAAATAATTTTGCAGTTACAAAAAGAATTACTATCTTTGCAGCCCAAAATTGTTAACAATTATAGATTTTACGTAAAATGAAGAAAGGAATTCATCCCGAAACCTACCGTCTTGTAGCTTTCAAGGATATGTCCAATGACACAGTCTTCGTCACCCGCAGCTGCGCTCCCTCTAAGGAAACCCTTACCGTGGAAGGCGTTGAATACCCGCTGGTGAAGCTGGAACTCTCCAACACTTCACACCCTTTCTACACTGGAAAGGTGAAGCTTGTGGATACCGCCGGCCGTGTGGATATGTTCTATCAGAGATACAAGAGCCGCAAGAAATAATCATTGCAGCCTAAAGGTTGAAAGCAGCCGTTCCAAAGAGGGATGGCTGCTTTTTTTGTGCCGTGACCTTCGGCAAGTATTTTTTCTGAGATTTCCAAAAGTTGGCAAGCCTTGCCAAAATTTGGTGGAGGGGCCTTGGAGGTGTAGCTTTGCCGAAAAATACATTTTGTCATGGAACATCACATTCACATTGTCGCGGACGGAAAGTCCGTACGCGTAGACGGCATCCCGGAATACTGCGGCCCTTTCAAACTTCCGGAAAACATAGTCAGGGGCATCGAAATGATATGGGCGCTGGTTGAGTCCAGGGTAAGGACCGCCACATGCATCTGCATAGGGGCCATAGGCTATACCGGAGACCCTCCTGCTGTATGCGCCTTTGACATCTGGGTGCAGGCAGGGGAAGAGGGCTGTTTCCTTCCCATGGACACTGCCGCAAAACTGTTTTGCCAAAACGGCATTCCGTACTTCCACTCTCCGCTTATGTCATAACTGACATATTGTCATACGGCTCTCTCTTGGCAGGCAATTTGATAGGTACAGGACTGCAATTATAGTATGTATCATGGCAGAAAAGACTGAAAAGACAGAGAAGAAAAACAAGAATACAGCAGCCCTGGAGGCCCGCATAGAAGGACTCGGAGAAGAACTGGAAGAAGTTAAGAAGGCCCGCGAGGAAGCCGA
>JAFVDC010000078.1 GCA_017478685.1 Bacteroidales bacterium
GGTGGGCCATACCGGCATTTACAATTCAATCACCCAGGCTGTAGAATGCATAGATAAACTGGTTGGTGAAGTTGTGAAAGAAGCCATCGCAAAGGATTATGTGGTGCTCCTCACCGCAGACCACGGCAACGCAGACTTCGCCGTCAACGCAGACGGCACCCCCAACACCGCCCATTCACTCAACACCGTCCAGTTTGTGGTTATCAACGCCGGTCCCGACGTTAAATCAGTCAAGGACGGCGCCCTCTGCAACGTGGCTCCCACCATCCTCAAGCTGATGGGTATCCCTCAGCCCGCCGCCATGACCGCCGAACCCCTTATCTAGTATGGAATTAACAGCAAAATTCCTCTCACAGCTCCTTAAGGGCACTGTAGAAGGCGACGAAAACGCAAAGGCCACAAAGTTTGCCAAGATAGAACATGGCAAGCCTGGCACGCTGAGCTTTTTCGCCAACCCCAAATACGAGCCTTTCGTGTACACAAGCGCCGCCTCCATCCTCATAGTCAGCAAGGACTTCCAGCCCAAGGAGAAGGTGACTCCCACGCTTGTCCGCGTAGACGATGCCTATTCGGCCATAGCGGATCTCCTCAAGTATGTGGCCGACAAAAAGAAGAAGGCAAAGCGCCACCGCAGCCTCAGGGCCCGCTGGTTTCTCTCCACCAAATTCGGCAAGAAGGTTTACCTTGGAGACTACTCCTATGTGGGCCGTCACACGGTTGTAGGGGACAATACCGTCATCCATGAACACGTGTATATAGGCGAGAACTGCACCATTGGAAGCGGCTGCATCTTCTATCCCGGCGTGCGGATTTATCCCGGCATGGTAATCGGCAACAACGTAATCCTCCACAGCGGGGTTGTAATTGGGGCCGATGGCTTTGGCAACGCGCCTCAGCCGGACGGCAGCTGGGAAAAGATAGAGCACCTTGGAAACGTTGTCATCGGCAACGACGTAGAAATAGGCGCCAACACCACCGTGGACAGGGCCCAGATGGAATCCACAATCATCGGCAACGGCGTCAAGATTGACAACCTTTGCCAGATAGCCCACAACGTGATAATAGGGGACCATACCGCAATGGCAGCCCAGTGCGGCATTGCAGGCTCCACCCAAATTGGCAAATACTGCATCCTGGCAGGCCAGGTGGGAGTTGCCGGTCACCTCAAAATTGCAGACCACACCACAATCTGCGCCCAGGGCGGCGTAATCGGCACCATCCGCAAGGAAGGAGAAGTCCTGGTGGGCTCTCCCGTAATCCCGGTAAAGCAGTACATGAAAGCCTACGCCATTTTCAAACGCCAGGCCGAGGAATAGCCCCACTTTGTTTTTTCGCATCAATTGCTTATCTTTGCAAACTTTTAGCATAGATAGGCATTTGATGCGTTTTAGTCAGCATACATTAAAAAAATCTTATTATTTTGAAGGCAAAGGTCTTCATACGGGCACTTATGCCCATATGAAACTCATGCCCGCCCCCCCGGAAACCGGCATCAAGTTCCGAAGGACAGACCTGAAGTACAGGCCCGTCATCATAGCCGTTGCGGAAAATGTCTCAAATACTGCGCGCAGCACCACAATTTCCTACAAGGAGACAGTTGCCGTTACAATCGAGCACATAATGTCCTGTCTTACCGGCCTTGGCGTAGATAATGCCATTGTGGAACTGGACAACATTGAGGTCCCCATCATGGACGGCAGCGCGCGCTATTTCGCAGAGGCCATACTCTCCGACGGCCTCCAGAGTCAGGGGGTTCCACGCAAGTATCTGGAACTCAAGGATGTCGTTGAACTCCAAGATGAGAATTCCGGTTCCTGGATCAGGGTAGAACCTGCATCGGCCCCGTCCATTGACGTTACCGTGGATTTCGGCTCCAGGATCATAGGCGTGCAGGATGTCCACTGGGACCTTGGCGTGGATTATGCCTCTGAAATTGCCCCCAGCCGCACATTCTGCTTCTTCCATGAGATAGAGTACCTGTACCGCAACAATCTCATCAAGGGCGGAGACCTTGACAACGCCATTGTCATAGTGGAGCATGAGGCCACTGAAGAACAGCTCAAGTGGGTATCACAGCTTTTCTCCCTCCCGGACCTTCACGTGACGGACGACGGCTACCTTAACAACCTCAAACTCAATTTTCCCAACGAATGCGGCCGCCACAAGCTCCTGGACCTCATCGGAGACCTCAGGCTTGTGGGCGGGTATCTCAACGCCCATGTTTCGGCCTTCAAACCGGGGCATGCCCTCA
>JAFVDC010000079.1 GCA_017478685.1 Bacteroidales bacterium
CCAGCGGAGTTCCGTCAGAGCACTTGACACCGGCATATTTCTGCTTCACGTGGGCCTCCATGTCGGCTTTGAAGGACTCACGGACAATATAAACCACCTTGCCGAAACCGGCCTCCACGGCGTCGTGGATTGAATAGTCGATAATGGTTTCACCGTTAGGACCAAGGCCGTCCATCTGCTTGAGGCCGCCGTAACGGCTGCCCATTCCGGCTGCAAGTACTAAAAGAGTAGGTTTCATGATTAATATCAGGTTTTGTAAGTTTGTTCAAATGCTTCTTACAAAGATAACTAATATTTTGGAATATTGCCTGCTTTTTTATCATCCGTGGGGTGGCCCTCCTTCATTCCTGGCCGTGGTCCCCGCGTCATTCCCGGCCCCGACCTGGAATCCAGAGTTCCTGCTTGTGATCTCCATTGGCCGCCAATCCACCCAGATGCCGTATATGGCACTTTTTCTGGATTGGCGGCAAGCAAAACCGCTCCAGAGGGCATTTCGGCCGCCGCCAGTACAAATAATCAGCTCTAGAAGCAAATTAAGTGGATTGGCAGCATTGGATAAGGCTATACTCACATCACAAGACACCTTCGGATTTGCTCTTCGGAAACATGGAATTCGTTGTATAATTGCCTGGCAATCCGTTGTTTCTGAGAAGTGGTCAGCTGGTAGACAGATTTGACGCCGTAGCTGGGGAGCATATCCCTGTCTATCATCCGGCAGACATCCATGTCTTGAAGACGGTTTGGGTTGTAGTTACGGCCATACTCATTCTTAAGCATCTGAGCCACAGACTTTTCATCGGCTTGCTCTACGGCAGATAGCGTTATTGGATTCCCGGTTTTATCTTTGTCTTGCTCACGAATCCAGGATTCATCCGTAAGCCGGTTCATCTGGTACAAGTAGTTTCTGGGCGTGCCATAGTATTTTTCCGCGGTACGTATTTCCATGAAACTGGAGCGGATAAATACGCCATCTGCATTCATCTCATAGTCGTCCGGGAATTCAGACCGGCGCGGAAGACGGCTGGCGATATCATTTCTGGATAGAATCGCCGGCTTATCGGGTGTAAATCCGATATCATTTGTGAACAAATCTCTTACTGCGCAATACTTGTATCCGAATGCCGTAGCTGATACACCGTGATGCGAGCCATTACGCAAAACATAATTCTCCAAAGTCATCTGATGATAGAACCCTTCCACTTTAAGTACAAAAGTGTATTTCTGCCCCATGCGTCCTTCCCGGCCGTATTTCCGGTTGAAGTACTTTGTATATGACGACCTCAGTCTGCTAGCATAAAAAGTGGGGGCATCTGTAAAAACATTCAGATGTGCATGCGTTGACATTTCTGCATCGACAATCACTCCGACGTCCTGCTCAAAAGAGCGAAGTGCCATAAGATTGACAAACATGCCATGGTCTTCATCGTCACGGAACATTACTTCGTCGTGGGACGTGAAACAGATATGATAGGAATTTTTCATGGCGCAATGTAACATGTCGTGAAGGTGTTTACAAGCATCCTTATAAAAGTTTTGCTGTTTCTAAGGACAATGTATTGTTTCTATTGATTATTTTTATGAATTAGCAATAATGTGGGATTCAAGTAAAGGTAAAACGGACGTTTTTGCCTATCTTTGCACCGGAAACTACTAACTTAAACCGCTATGAAAGTAGGGCTATTTATCGATACCTGGTATCCCATGGTAGATGGGGTTATAAAAGTGGTGGACAACTATGCACGCCGCCTTGTGAAGTATTGTGACGTTGTGGTATTCTGTCCCAAGACACGGGGATACTCCAAGGAAGACGATGACGCGCTGCCTTACACCGTAGTGCGTTGCCTGTCAGTTCCCTTGACGGCGCTTGACTACGATTTTCCAGCCTCGGCACTTGATCCGGTGTTTGACGCCCAGATTATCCAAAGCGGGATAGACCTGGTGCATATCCATTCCCCGTTTACTGTTGGCCTTGCGGGGGTGCTCTACGCCAAACTACATGGCCTGCCCGTGGTTGCAACTCTCCATTCACAGTACAAGCAGGACTTCGAGAAGCCCCTGAAACTTAAACCGGCAGTTGATGTGGCCATGAACGGCATCATGCGGGTTTTCAACGCCTGCAACGAGTGCTGGGCAGTCAACAGCGGAATCAAGGAACTGTACGAAACGGAATACGGGCTCACAGCTCCCTGTAAGGTAAGACTGAACGCCACCGACCACCAGCCGGTAAAGGATATTGGGGAAGCCGCCCGCATAGTAAATGAGACGTATGGAATCCCGGAAGATGCTACTGTCTTCCTGTTTGTAGGACGCATAAACTTCATCAAGAACATAGATTTCACTGTGCGCTCCCTGGCCAGAGCCAAGGCAATGGGACTAAAGAATTTCCGCATGCTGTTTGCCGGCAAGGGCCAGGATGAGGACAAACTGGCGCAGCTTGTAAAGAGCGAAGGTCTTGGAAATGAGGTTGTCATGTGCGGCCTTACGGATAAGCCCATGCTGGAGAACCTCTATTCCCGTGCAAAGCTTTTCCTGTTCCCAAGTTTATATGACGCCAATTCCCTGGTTCAGATAGAGGCTGCCTGCCAAGGTACGCCCACAGTATTCCTTGAAGGGGCGCGTACAGCCGCAACGGTTACGGCGGGAGTAAATGCATATGTATCCAAACCCGGAGAGGACAACTATGCCCGTATGATCATGGACATCATGGAGCATCCTCAGGAGTATGAACGAATTTCGGCAGCAGCAAAAAAGGATCTCTACATCAGCTGGGATGATGTAGTCAAGGACGTGTACTCCGACTACTGCTCTTTTCTCTCCTAGCCGCCAATCCACTTATTTTGCCTCCAGGGCCGATTTTTTGTACTGGCGGCGGCCGAAATGCCCTCTGGAGCGGTTTTGCTTGCCGCCAATCCGGAAAATGAGCCATATACGGCTTCTGGGTGGATTGGCGGCCGAAGGAGATCCCTCGACTTCGCTCGGGATGACAGTTCGGAGTTCGGGATGACAGGATGGAGCTCTGGATTCCCGGTCGGGGCCGGGAATGACGGAGATACCGCCGGAAGTGGGGCGGGCGTCTACACCAGTATCAGCAGGGCGGCAAGGTACAGGCAGAAGCCCTGGGCTTTGATGCGGCCACGGCCGAGGAGCCAGGTGGAGAGGTTTACGGGGTCGTCGTCGAATGTGGGCCTGAGGTTGTCAGGGACCTTGCGTGATGGCCATTTGCAGATAATCTCGCCTTCGGAGAGATAGGTGGCGCCGCCATTGTCGCGGTTGAGGGAAATGAGTGACTTGTAGTCTGCGAAATACACCGGCATCCCTGCAGGAACAGGCCATGAAGAAAGTTGTGACGGGGCTCCGGCTGCAAGCACAAGGGGAGTGCCTCCGGCTTCAAGAACGGAACCGTACTGGGTGGCGATTCGCTCCCACGGGGCCTTCAAAGGGTCATAAACGGAGAAAACTATCACCTTGCCTTCTGCGGCCATGCGGTCCTCATAAGTATCGGCCATGTCCCTGAAACTGAGGATGGGGAATTTTTCCTGAGCCATGGGGCTCTCCACAAAGACGGTGTCGGTTTTGACAAGGGTCCAGTCTTCGCCGGGATAGTAGCCGGGAAGGAACCGGCCTTCCTGGCCGTCCTTCACGTAGGTGCGTTCCTCGCGGTAGTGGTTGTCGGCCACAATGTCGTCCTCGAGGGAGGCCATGAGCTCTGCGCCTACCCGGAAATCCGTATGGTCTATAAGGGGCAGGTGAGTGTTGCAGTATATAACGGCATAAATCACTGACACGGCGGCAATTCCGGCCGAAACAAATTTCCGTACTGGCGTTTTACCGAAGTCCCCGTAAGGGAGGAAGGCCCACAACGCCAACAAGAGGAGCGCCACGTTTTTCCAGAAACTCTGGGCATGCGTAAGGTGAACGGCCTCCCCGAAGCAGCCGCAGTCCATTTCCGGATTCTTGATCCAGAGCACCAGGGTGACCACCGTGAAGAATGCCAGCAGCCCGGTTGCCACCCACGCCGTGACCTTGCGGAACACTCCTGTAATGAGCGCAATTCCGGTGAATGCCTCAAAAAGGGACAGCGCAATGCCAAGCCCCTTTGCTGCCGGAATCAGAAAACCTATGTGGAAAAACTTCAGATATTCTGTCACAATGAGCATGGTGCCCACGGGATCCATAATCTTAAGGAGTCCGGAGGCAAGGAGAACTATGCCCACAAGGCCGGCGGCAAAGCGCCTGAGTGGAATTCGCTTCATTTGAAATAAGTGTCAATGGTCTTTCTGACCTTTTCAAAAATGGCATCCGGGGGAAGCATCTCTCCGGAAGTGTCGGAGCAGTCTATCCTTAGGAAGCGTGAGTCCCTGACGGTTTCGGCCACATACATCTGCCGGACTTCTTTCTGGAAGCCGATAGATGCCTCGTGGATGTCCCTGGAGCCCTCAAGATATGAGCGGTCTGCGCCTTCACGGTGTGCGGAAAGGCTTTTTTCCACAAAGCCGATGGGAACGTCCAGAAAAATGTTGAGGTCCGGAACGGGAAGCTCAAAATCTCCGTACTCCGTGTTGAAAATCCAGTCTCGGAGCCGGGCTTTTTCACTGGCCGAAGAAAGTTTTGCGCACTGGTATGCGATGTTTGAGTAGACATACCTGTCCAGGAGCACTGTTTTGCCGGCCTTCAGGGCTTCCTTTATGAGCGGAGCCGCCCCATGCCTGTCTTCGGCAAAAAGGAGGGCCACAAGTTGGGGATGGACCTCCCCGTTGCCGCCGAACTCCCCGCGGAGAAACCGGCTTATGAGGTCTCCGTAAACGGGGGCGTCATAGCGGGGGAAATGGATATACTGGAGCTCAGGGCCCTTCGTTTGAAGGTATTCCCTGAGCATTTTTACCTGAGTGGATTTTCCGGCTCCGTCAAGCCCTTCCAGTACGATGAGCATTACAGGCTGCGTTTGATTTCAACAATCTGGAAGGCCTCGATGACGTCTCCGGGGTGGATGTCGTTGTACCTGTCAAGGCCGCAGCCGCACTCCATTCCGGCGGGTACTTCCTTGGCCTGGTCCTTGCCCCTCTGCAGGGAAGACAGGGAACCTGTGTACACCACAATTCCGTCCCTGATAAGGCGGACATCGGCCTTGGAGGTGAGCTTTCCTTCCTTCACAAGGCAGCCTGCGATGGTGCCCACCTTGGAAATCTTGAAGGTCTGCTTGACCTCTGCGGTGGCGGTGACCTCTTCCTTCTTTTCGGGCTCCAGCATACCCTCGATACCTTCCTTGACCTCGTTGATACAGTCGTAAATGACGGAGTAGAGGCGGATTTCAATGCCTTCCTTCTCCGCAGCCCTGCGGGCTTCGGCGCTGGGACGCACCTGGAAGCCGATGATGACGGCATCGGATGCTTCGGCAAGGAGGACGACGGATACCGAGATGGCACCAACGGCCTTGTGGATAACATTCACGCGGACTTCCTCCGTGGAGAGCTTGATGAGGGAGTCGGACAGGGCTTCCACAGAGCCGTCCACGTCACCTTTCACAATGACGTTGAGCTCCTTGAAGTTGCCAATTGCAATACGGCGGCCGATTTCCTCCAGCGTGAGGTGCTTCTGGGTCTTGATGCCCTGGATGCGGATAAGCTGTTCACGGCGTTGTGCGATGCTCTTGGCCTCTTTTTCGTCGGCCATGATGTTGAACTTCTCGCCGGCTGCGGGGGCACCGCTCAGGCCCAGGAGGGA
>JAFVDC010000080.1 GCA_017478685.1 Bacteroidales bacterium
GCGTTCTCCGTGCCGCGGAGGTAGTAGGCGGGGTGCTCCGGAGCAACGCTCCTTATGCCGATTCCGGCTTCGTAGGCCTTTCCGTTTTTCTGCAGATACGCAACAAAGCGGAGGCGCTGGCCCTTAGCGGCAGCATCATCGGACATTTTGATAAAGCGCTGCTCTTCGGCCTCAAGGGCGGTATAGAACTCCTCAACGGTGCCTTTGAATGCATCTGAGGGGATTATCGGCTCCACTTTTACGTCTTTGGCTTCAAGCTTTACGCCGGCCTCCCTGGCAAGGATGAGAAGCTTTCTGAGGGCGTCCTTGCCTCCAAGGTCCATGCGGGGATCTTGTTCCGTAAGACCGGCCTCCTGAGCCCTTCTGAGGAGGCTTGCGAAGCTTTGGCGACCGGGGAGGTAATCCCCCAGGATCTGGTTAAGGGTGCAGGAAACCACGGCTTCTATGGAGGTGACTTCGTCTGAACTGTTGGCCCCGCGGGAAATGGATTCCAGAATAGGCAGGGCGGCGCCCACAGTGGTTTCGTAGCGCAGCGGCAGACCGTTTTCACGGGCGGCGGCGTGCATGGCGGCAAACTCCGGATACGGCACGGCAAAAGAGCGGCGGTTGGAGGAAACAACCCCGATTCCGGCTTCAAGAAGGTCTGCGTAGCGCTTGTAGATGGATTCTGAATTGGTGCAGTCTACAAAGAGGGAGCCTTTGGGAGCCACGTTTATTATGGCATCTACATACGACCCCGCAGTGTTGATGACAGGATGGCCGGTAAGGTCTATTCCGTAACGCTTGCTGTTGGCCTTGCCGACTATCAGGAGGCGTTTTCCGGTGCGGGCCTCAACGTTCTCCGACGCACCCTTTATCATGTTGTAAAGGGCATGGGCCACGGCGCCATCTCCGGCAATGAAAAGACTCAGTTCCTTTACGGGAAGTTCCTGGAAAAATACCCTGTGAAGGGCTCTCAGGGCCTGCTCAAGCACTTTTTTACGCACCTTAAGCTGGACTCCGGCCTCCGTCTCCTCAATGCTCAGGGCCGATATCCCCTCCGTGAGAAGGGCCTGGCCGGCTTTTTCGGCACCGTTTTCCCCACTGCCGACAACCGTAATGACGTCTTCCTGGGAAGCCACGCCTATCCAGCCGTTTGATCCTTCCCGGCCGATTAGCGTGTACTTACCTTCCGGGGCAAAAGTGTTGCGGATTTCTATGTCGATGCCGGCATCCATGGCGGGGGCCACGGTGGGGGCGTAAAGCACCTTTGCACCGTGAGTTGCCATCTGGAGGGCGGCATTGTAACTCATCCTGGGGATGGTGCGGGCCTGCGGGACCTGCTTGGGGTTTGCGGTCATTATGCCGGGGACATCCGTCCAGATCTGGAGGGATTCCGCCTTGACGGCGGCGGCATAGAGGGCGGCGCTGAAATCAGAACCACCGCGGCCCAGGGTGCATATTTTGCCGTTCCCATCCTGGCAGATGAAGCCGGGAGCAATGTAGATTTCGGCGCCTGTTACGGCCTCTTTTATGCGGCGGTAGGTTTCCTTCTGGTTGTCTTTCACAACCAATTGTCTGGAATCCAGCCATTTGGCGTTGTAGCCTTCCTGCTGCAACTTGGCTGCAAGGATGGTGGTGGAAAGAAGCTCGCCGAAGGTTACCTGCTCATCCTTTGGAGATGCGGCAAGCTGGCCGAAAAGCTGGTCCACCTGCTCCTGAACCTTGGTGCGCTCCTGCCCGGTGAAAAGGCGTTTCACTATGGCCTGATGGCGGTCTCTCATGCTGTTTATGGCCTTTTCGGAGCCGTCAAGAAGGGCGTCCGTGCAGCCGCTTATGGCGCTGCTCACAAACACAACGGTGCCTTTGCGGGCTTCGGCCTCAACAATGTCCAGAACCCTGGACATTGCCGTTGCGTTTGCTACCGACGATCCGCCGAATTTAAGTACCCTGTAACTCATAGGAGGCTGGAGAATTCGTGAACGCCCGTGAGGCCTTCGATTTTGAGCGCCGCAACCACCGCGCCCTTTGCAAAGCCTTCACGGGAAAAGGCCTCGTGGCGGAGCGTCAGTTTGTCACAGCCGGAAGTTAGCGTAAGTGTGTGGATTCCGGGAACTTCGCCTTCCCTTATGGAGGTGATTTCCGGTTTTTCCCCGAGGTTTTCTTCCACTAGTTCTCCCATGGTTTTGGCGGTTCCGGAAGGGGCATCCAGCTTGTGGATATGGTGAATTTCCTCAATCTCAGGGGTGTAGCCGGCTCCTTTCAGGATTTCCGAAGCCTTTGTTATAGCCTGGTACAGGGCGTTTACGCCCAAAGAGAAGTTTGATGCGTAAATCATGGGCGTGCCGGCTTCTTCAAAGGCCTTTATGACTTCGGCCTTAATGTCATTCCAGCCGGTGGTGCCAATTACGGCGGCCTTGAAGTTCCGGGCAATGAACGGGTAGTTGCTGCGGAAGGCCTCAGGGGTGGTGAAATCTATGCACACGCACTCCTTTGCAACATCCCTGGGCGTTGCGGTGATATCCTCGCTGGCTGCCACCAGCTCTATGCCGCGGTTCTGCAACTCTTTTTCCACCATGTGGCCCATTTTGCCGTAGCCGCTGATTATAACTTTTATCATATCTTCTCTTTTCTGTGTCTCCGCGCCGCCTTGTTATGCTGCAGCGTGGAGATAAATGTTTGATTCTTAGCGTTTTATGCAAAAACGTCTGGGCGTTTTAAGGCAGACGTTTTTGCTCAATTTCCTGATTTACAAGAACTTAACTCCACGGCCATACGGACATACTGGTCCACGGCCGTCTCAAGGTCCGCTACCAGGATATGTTCGTTGTCACGGTGAGCAACGGTAATGCTGCCCGGGCCGCAGATTATCTTGTGGCCGAAGCCCGTAAGGTGCGGAGCGTCTGAGCCGAATGCCACCGGCCCCGACGGGAACCCCGGCAGCGTCACATAGCGTGACGGCGTGTCTCCTCCGCGGGGCGTGACCGTGAGCAAGGGCGCAGAGGCCCTTTCCTCCGCGTTGCTTCGCAACCCTATCCGGGCAAATGCTCCGGAATGGGCCTCTGGCGCCCCTACCATCCAGCGCTGCACCGCCTGATGCGAAAGGAACGTGGTGCGGAAATACAGCCTGCAGGTGAGTTCCCCGGAAAGGATATTCTGGGGGTTGTCAGAGTGCAGAAGACCAACATTCCATGTGGTGTCTCCAAGTTCAGGATCCTGCCCCCAGTCTACCGCCTTAAGGGCATTGTAGAACTGGTTGAAAAGGTCTATGGCACTTATACCGTACTGCGGATAACCGCTGTGGAACGGCTCTCCGGTAAATTTCAGGTCATACGACAGCGTGCCCTTTGCGGCACTTACCATCTTGTTTTCAGTTGGCTCTCCAACTATGAGAAACGGCGCCTCAAAATCCGTTTTGGAAAACGCCTTGGCACCCCAGGAACCGGTTTCCTCCCCTGCAAGAATCAGCAGGCCGAAACCCGTCCGTCCCTCTGCTTCCAACTGCTTGCAGGCAGTATACATGGCAAAGATCTGCCCCTTTGCATCACAACTGCCACGGCCTGAGATGGTGAGGGGGCCCTCCTCCGGTAACTCCGGGAAACTGGGCGCGATATACGGGGGAACGGTGTCCATGTGGGTGCAGAATACCACCTGCAGTGCGCTCTCCGTCCCGCTTAATTGGACGGTAGGCACATTTTGGGCCGATTTTGCGCCCTGCGTCCCTATTTTGGGGACGGAAGGCACGCCGGGCCAGGACAGGAGAAGGTTCAGAGTGCCATCTCCCACCTCCATGAGTTGCTTGGAGGGGGCCTCCAGGTGGTCATGGAGCCACAGGGCCATGTCCCGCTCCTTGCCGGAAGTGGAATCAATGCTCAGTATGTCTTTGAACAGTTTCCAGTTCATAATTATATGAGATTTCTCGACTTCGCCCTTTCAGGGCTTCGCTCGAAATGACACCACCCTATCCAAGCCAGCCGTTCTCAAGTAGCACCTGGGCTATCTGAACGGCATTTGTGGCGGCGCCTTTGCGGATGTTATCGGAGACGCACCAGAGATTCAGGCCGTTTTCTACGGAAGGGTCCCGGCGGATTCGGCCCACAAAGACGTCGTCTTTCTCCCAGGCGGTGATGGGCATGGGATAAACGTTGTTTGAAGGGTCGTCCTGGACAACCACGCCGGGCATTTCGGCCATGAGGCGACGGGCCTCGGCCAAATCATAGGGCCTGTTGAATTCTATGTTCACGCTCTCTGAGTGGCCGCCCTCCACAGGCACGCGCACCGTTGTGGCCGAAACCGCTATTGAACTGTCCCTTAGGATTTTACGGGTTTCGTTGACCATCTTCATCTCCTCTTTGGTGTAGCCGTCCGGGAGGAAGGAATCTATGTGCGGGAGGACATTGAGGTCTATCCTGTGAGGGAACTTGGTGCCGGAGCCGCCGGAGCGTTCGGCCTCAAGCTGCTCTATGCCGCGCTGGCCGGCGCCGGTGACGCTTTGATAAGTGCTCACCACTATTCGCTTGATGCCGAAGGCCTTATGAAGGGGCGCAAGGGGCAGCACCATCTGGATGGTGGAGCAGTTGGGGTTGGCGATGATGTGGTTTTCCCGGCCGATGGCATCAGGATTGATCTCCGGCACCACAAGCGGCACCGAAGGGTCCATGCGCCAGTAGGAAGAGTTGTCCACCACATAGCAGCCTGTTTCCGCAAAGCGCGGAGCCAGTTGGGCCGAAGCGGCACCCCCGGCGGAGAAAATGGCAAGGACGGGCTTGCGGGCAATGGCGTCATCGGCACTCATTACCGTCCACTCACGGCCTTTAAACGTGACTTTCTTGCCCCAGGAACGCTCCGAGGCTACCGGAAGAAGCTCCGTTACCGGGAAATTCCTTTCCTCCAGGACCTGCAACATCTTTGAGCCCACGAGGCCCGTTGCGCCAACTACTGCTACAATCATCTTTTCAAAACTTATGAGATTTCTCGGCTTCGCCCTGCGGGCTTAGCTCGAAATGACAATTAACGTAATAAATCTTCCAAGTGGATGCTGTCCTCTGTTTTGCTGTCGCGGTACTTCACAATTACCGGGCAGTAAAGGTGAACGCCGGAGGCCAGGGCCTTGCCGCCGCGGACTATGGGCTTGGAGCCGCTTACCACCACGGCGCCTGCGGGAACCACAATCCGGCCGTCTGCGTTACGCTTGATGAACTCGTCCTTTGTGGCGTCGTAAATGGCGGTGGATGAGGTGATTATAACCCCGGATGCAATGACGGCGCCTTCCTCTACTATTGTGCCTTCGTAGATGCCGCAGTTGCCGCCGATGAACGCGCCGTCCTCGATGATGGTGGGAAGGGCGCCGGCGGGCTCAAGGACTCCGCCAATCTGGGTGGAGGCCGAAATATGGATGTGCTTCCCCACCTGGGCGCAGGAGCCGATGGTGACATGGCTGTCTACCATTGTTCCTTCATCGACGTAAGCGCCTACGTTTACATAGGCCGGAGGCATTATGATGGTGCCGGGGGCCATGTAGGCGCCGCGACGGACCGACGTCCCGCCGGGGACTATGCGCACGCCGTCTTCGGCCCGGAAATCCCTGACGGGGAAAGTGTCCTTGTCGAAGAAGGGGAACTGCCCCTGAGACATGTCCTTTATGGCACCACGGCGGAAACCGGCAAGGATTTTTTCCTTGACTTCGCGGTTTACCTTCCATACGCCGTTCTCTTTCCGGGCCACACGGACTTCTCCCCTTTCAAGGGCGTCCATGAGGGCATTGAATTCATTGAGTGTAATATCCATTAGAAGAGTTCTTTCAGGGTTTGTTGTAAAAGGGCCTCGGTTTCCGGAGTTGCGGGCACCAGGGGCAGCCTGAGGCTGTTTTCCATAAGGCCAAGCTGAGCCATGGCGGCCTTTGCGGGGATGGGGTTGGGCTCCACGAAGAGGGCCTTGAAAAGCGGCTTAAGGCGGGCGTTCATTTTTTCGGCCTCATCATATTTTCCGGCCTCAAGGGCGTGGACAAAATCCGCCATTGCACTGGGGAAAACGTTTGACGCAACGGAGATTACGCCCGCAGCGCCGGCCTTCATGAGCTCAAGGGTGTCGTCGTCGTTGCCGGAGAGAAGGCCGAAGCCATCCGGCTTTCCGGAGAGTATCTTCATGGCCTGGTCCATCTTTCCGGACGCTTCCTTTATGCCGACAATGTTGGGCACATCCTGCGCTAGCTTAAGCACGGTTTCGGCCTCGATGTTGGAACCTGTCCGGCCCGGAACATTGTAGAGCACTATGGGTTTGTCCGTAGACTCTGCCACGGCCTTGAAATACTGGTACATACCCCTCTGGGGCGGCTTGTTGTAGAAGGGGACCACCACCAGGAAGGCATCGGCGTCCTGAAGGAGACGGATGTTGGCAAGTGTGCCAGTGAGGCTGTTGGAGCCGACGCCCGCCATTACGGGACGGCCCTTAGCATGCTGAAGCGTAACCTCCAGGACCTGAAGCTTTTCAGACTCCGTGAGGGTGGGAGTTTCCCCGGTGGTGCCAAGCGGAACCAGAAAATCTATGCCGGTTTCCACCTGCCAGTCTACCGTGGCGGCAAAGGACTCATAGTCCACTTCCCCTCCCTTGAACGGGGTGAGAAGCGCGGTGCCGCAGCCGTGTAAGTCAAGTGCTTTCATACAAGATACAAAAATACAAAAAATCCCCGGAATAATATGAGCATCGGCAACACAACCCGGACAAAAATTGCTAACTTTGCACCTATGGATTATGAGCGCTTTTTTTCGGCCGATGTTCCCTCGTTCCTGAGGTCCCCCGTACGTGAAATCTTCCGAAAGGTTGATCTCCAGGCCATCTGTTCCTTTGCGGGAGGCTACCCTGCCGCAGTCACTTTCCCCACGGACCAGATTCCCGGCCTTGCTGCCGCAGTGCTGGAAAAATACGGCACCAGGGCACTTCAGTACGGTGCCACGCAGGGCGTTCCGGAACTCCGCGCTGCCATCGCCTCACGCTACGGCGTTCCTGTGTCGCAGGTCCAGATAACCACGTCTTCCCAGCAGGGCATAGACGTGTGCTCCAGGGTTTTCCTTGACCCCGGAGACATAGTCCTTGCCCAGAGCCCCGTGTACCTTGGCGCCCTCCAAAGTTTCAGGGCGTACAGGGCAGAGGTCCGGGAAATACCCCCGGTGGACCAGGTCCAGGGCATTTTTGGACCAGGTGCAATTTCTGGGGGTGGACCTGGTCCAGACACTATGCCCCAGAAGGACCTCAGAGCCACACTCGGTGGACCTGGTCCAGGGGGTAAAAATACACCTAGTCCAAATGAGGGGTGGACCTGGTCCACGGGTGGTAGCGGAGTTGTGAAATTTATCTACGTTATCCCTGACTTCAATAACCCTACGGGTAAGACACTGACACTTGAGGAAAGAAAGGAGATTGTGCGCATAGCCCGCGAACTTGACATCCTGATTGTGGAGGACAGCCCGTATCGGGAGCTCAGATACTCCGGAAATGCCCTACCCACTATCCGCGAACTTGCTCCGGAGCGCACGCTGCACCTTGGGAGTTTCTCCAAGATCTTTGCCCCGGGGTTCAGGCTGGGGTGGATTATCGGCCCAGAACCGCTTCTGGAGCAGATTTATGTGTGCAAGCAGTGCCTTGACCTCTGCCCTCCGGTGCTGGACCAGTACATGGCCTGTGAGTTCCTCACCTCAGGCGCACTTGATGCCAATCTGGTTAATACTATTGCCGAGTACAAACGCCGCAGGGACCTTATGCTGGGGCTCCTTGAAAAGTATATGCCTGCCGGCACCACCTGGACGCATCCGGACGGCGGTCTCTTCCTCTGGCTCACGCTCCCGGAAAGCATTGATACCGTGGCGCTCTACGACGAAGCCCTTTCGGCCGGAGTTGCCTACGTCGCCGGCTCCTTCTTCTACCCTGACGGCAGCCACCGCAACACTATGCGCCTCAACTTCTCCTTCATAGAGGAGTCCAAGATGGAGCCGGGGATAAAGATTCTAGCCGGGCTCCTGGCCGATAAGTGCCTGAAACAGAATGATTTATAGATAGTCGGGTGCACCTGCAAGTGCACCCGGGAATTAGCAACTTACTGAATGATATATAGTTACACGCCAGCGCCCCATTTATTCACCGGAGCAGGTAACAACTTCGTGGTCTTTGACGGCCGTGAAGGCGGTATGGATGAGTACCGCCAGCCGGAGCGCATTCAGGCCCTTTGCAGGGAATACCGCACGGACGGCCTGATGATCCTCGCGGAGGCCCCCGGCCAGGACTTCGGGATGGAATTCTACAACCCTGACGGCTCCGGCGGCATGATGTGCGGCAACGGAGGCCGATGCATAGTTGCCTTTGCCGACTACCTTGGTCTGAAACCCGCCTCCGAGGACGGTACGTGGCACTTCCTTGCCCCTGACGGAGAGCACACCGCGACTGTCATTTCGAGCGTAGCCGAGAAATCTCTTTGGACCGTGCGCCTTAAAATGATAGACGTCAAGGGCATAAGCAAGGCAAATAACGGTTACTTCCTTAACACGGGCACAAGGCACTACGTGGAGTTCAGGGACAATGTGGATGCCATTGACATAGAGCCGGAGGCCAAGCCCATAAGATGGGCCGATGACTTCCAGCCGGAAGGCACCAACGTGAACTTTGTGGAGAAAACAAAAGATGGCCTCAAGGTCCGCACTTTTGAGAAAGGTGTTGAGGGCGAAACCCTTGCCTGCGGCACGGGCATCACCGCTAGCGCCATCGCGGCATACGTGAAGGGCATTGCCCAAAGCCCGGTAAGGCTTCAGTGCCGCCGCGGAGACTGGCTGGAAGTTGAATTCACGCCCTACGGAGACGGTTTCAAGGACGTGTTCCTTACCGGCCCCGCTGAACTTATTGAAAAAAGATAACTCCCCTGTTTGAAATCTTCACTTCTCTTCCTATCTTTGCAAAAGTAACGTTATAACGTCACAAAAAGCAAGATGGAAAGCATTCTATTTCACGGGTCCAACAAAATCATAAGCAATCCCACCAAGGCCGGCGGGAAGGTTCACAATGACTTTGGACAAGGCTTTTACTGCACCCCGGACATTGAACTTGCAAGGGAATGGGCATGCACAGAGACTCCCACAGCCTTTGCCAACCATTACAGTTTCGAGCCTAGTTATACGCTTGAAGTATGCAATTTGTCAGGCCCGGATTATCACGTCCTCAACTGGCTGGCCATCCTTATGGTAAACAGAGTCTTTGAAACCAGCCATGGCATCCCCGCCGCCATCAAGAAATACATCATTCAGGAGTTTCTGCCGGATCTTTCCGGATACGACGTCATTAGGGGCTACAGGGCCGATGACTCCTACTTCCAGTACTCAAA
>JAFVDC010000081.1 GCA_017478685.1 Bacteroidales bacterium
AGAAGGCTTTCTGCACCCTTGCCTCGGAAGACCTCCGGCGCATTTTCATGGTCCAGAAGGCCCCGTCCCTCGCCACCCTTCCCACCGGGGAGGAGGCTTGGTTCCAGAGGATGGCGGGCAGCCTTGCCCCCACCTTCCCCAGAAAGGCCAATGACGCCCTGCAGCGCGCCCTTACCCTTCTGGAGCGCAACGTAAACCAGAAAATCCTGTTCACAGATTTAGTGAGCAAACTATATACGCTATGACCGATTATTCCAACGAAACTATCCAGTTCGACTGCTTCCGCGGCTGTACCATAGTGACAGACGAGGAAACGGGCGAAAAAGATATACGCTACCGCCAGGGATGCTGCAAGCTTGAGGTTTACGACACCCTAAAGGGCATCGCCCAGGAGCAGTGGGACGGCTACTTTGAGGTTAGGTTCAAAAACACCCGCAAGGGTATCTACGTAAATGCATCCGGCCAAAGCATCAAGACCGGAGACCTTGTCGTGGTGGAGGCCGCAACGGGCCACGACCTTGGAATCGTTACCCTTGAAGGCCCCGTTGTGGCCCGCCAGATGAAGTGCAAGGGCGTGAATCCGGAAACGCAGGAGCTGAAGAAGATTTACCGCAAGGCCCGTCCGTTTGACATCCAGCGCTGGCAGGAGGCAATTGCCCGCGAGGAAGAGACCATGATCCGCGCCCGCGTCCTTGCCGCAAACCTGGGCCTTGAGATGAAGATAGGTGACGTAGAGTTCCAGGGAGACGGCACCAAGGCAATTTTTTATTACATTGCCGATGGCCGCGTGGACTTCCACCAGCTTATCAAGGACTTTGCCGAAGAGTTCCATATCCGCGTGGAAATGAAGCAGATAGGTGCTCGCCAGGAGGCCGGTCTCATTGGAGGCCTTGGCGTTTGCGGCCGGGAACTTTGCTGCGCCAACTACATCACTGAGTTCAAGTCCATCACTACTGCCGCCGCCCGCGTCCAGGACCTTTCCCTGAACCCCCAGAAGTTTGCTGGCCAGTGCGGAAAGCTCAAGTGCTGTCTCAACTACGAGGTCGCGGCCTACACGGATGCCCGCTCCCGTCTTCCCCGCGTAAACGAGCCCCTGGAGCTCCAGGACGGCCAGGCTTTCCTTGTGAAGACGGATATCCTTGCAGGCATGCTGTACTTCTCCTATGAGAAGGGTTCGCTCGCAAAGGTGTATGGGCTTTCGGCCGATGAAGTGAGGGAAATCCAGGCCATGAACCGCCGCGGTGAGCGTCCTGCAACCCTGCAGGAAGAGCCGGATGCCGCTCCGGAGTTTGTGTCGGCAGTTGGTGACGATGCCATCAACAGGTTCGACCCCGAAAAGAAACGCAAGAAACGTCGCAAGAACAAGAAACGCCAGTCGTAATGGGTCACGGAAAACTGAAAAAATTTGCCGAAAATACCACTTTCCGCTGTCTTTTGCAGCCGGACGCTTCTTCCGTGCTTGCCCCTAAGGCTCCCGGGAGCAAGGCTCTTGTGCTGAGGGACCATCCCATCAAGGGCAACTGGGGAAGGGATATGTTCGGCAATGACAATCCCATTGTGCTGGAACTTGGCTGCGGCAAGGGGGACTACACCATCGCCCTGGCAAGGCGCCATCCTGAAATCAATTACATAGGCGTGGACATAAAGGGCGCAAGGCTTTGGTCCGGCGCTAAGGAGGCAACTCTCTCGGCGATGCCAAATGTTGCTTTTCTCCGCACCCGCATAGAGTTTATCGGGGCGTTTTTCGGCCCCTCTGAGGTGTCTGAAATCTGGCTTACTTTCTCCGACCCCCAGCTCCGCGGCTCGGAGAATTCCCGCCTCAGTTCACCGCTTTTCCTTGACCGCTACCGCGGTTTCCTCCGCCCCGGCGGAATAGTCCACCTCAAGACGGATTCCCGCTACCTGTATGAATATACCAGTGCAGTCTGCAAAGTAAATGGTCTTCATGTACTTGCTTCTGGTACAGATGTTTACGGAGAGGGGGTACATGTCCCCGAACCGTCGGCTTCGCCGACCCCTCCCACTGGCCATGGGTTCGGAGACATGTACCCTCTCTCCGTAGAGGAAGTAACATCGGTACAGACATTTTACGAGAAAATGTTTCTGGATATGGGGCTGCCCATAACTTATCTGGCGTTCAGGATAGACCATGAGGGGGCGTATGAGTATCCCGGGGAGGCTTTTGACCATGAGTACTGGCTGGAGAAGGAGGGCCCCAGGAGGAGTTTTTCGCATCAACCAAACAAGAAACAATAAGAGCTTTATGGCAAAACTTTTGTACACAATGGGAGAAGTGGCGCAGATGCTGGGGGAGGCACCTTCGGCAGTGCGCTACTGGAGCAACTACTTTGAGAAGTACGTAAAGCCGCAGCGAAACGCCAAGGGAAACCGGCTGTTCCACGAGGACGACATTGAAACCCTGAAGCAGATTCAGTTCCTTGTGAAAAAGCAGGGGCTTACCTTGGAGGGCGTGGCCCAGAAGTTCAGGGAAGACCGCCGGAGCGTGGAAAGCCGCGTGAAGGCGCTTTCCAGCCTTAAAGCCATCCGTGAACAGCTTGTAGCCGTAAGAAACGCATTATGAAAGTAAGGGACATAGTAGGTGCCATAGAGGATTTCGCTCCCCGCTGCGTGCAGGAGGGCTGGGACAACAGCGGCCTTATCATCGGGAGCCCTGAAGACGATGTCGAGGGTGTCCTGGTGGGCTTCGACTGCACCGTGGAACTCATTGCCGAGGCTATTGAAAGGGGCTGCAACATGGTTGTGACGCACCATCCCCTCATCTTCCACGGCATTAAGCATATTGGCCCGGAGGATCCCGTGGGGGCTGCGGTAATGGCAGCCGTGAAGGGTGGCGTGGCCGTGTATGCCGCCCATACTTCGGCCGATAAAGTGCCGGAGGGCGTAAGTTGGGCGATGGCCCGGAAACTTGGCCTTGAAGGCATAGAGATTCTGGAAAAGGGCGCGGACGGAAACGGGCTTGGATGCATTGGCGCTTTCCCCCGTCCCATGACCGGAAAAGAGGCCCTGAAGTATGTAGGGGAGGCATTCGGCCTTAAACTCATAAGAAGTTCCAAGCCTATTGAGGGGCCCATCCGGAGGGTGGCGGTGCTTGGCGGAAGCGGAGGAGGGGAGATTTCCCTTGCCGAAAAAGCCGGTGCGCAGCTTTACATCACGGCGGATATCTCCTATCACAATTTCTTTACTTCGGAGGGATTTATGGTCATGGATATCGGCCATTTTGAGAGCGAAGTTGACATTGTGGACATTTTGCTTACGCAAATACGGAAAAAATTTCCTACCTTTGCAAGCTATTCATCCGGCATGCTGGACAGGAGCAATCCCGTCCACTATTTTGTGGTGACATAATAAATCGATTTATAACATATGGCAACAAAGAAAACAACCGCAGCTCAGAAAGCCCAGGCCCCCATTGACAACAGGGAAACCTTCGTTTCGCTTCAGAAGTCGTTCGCAGACTCTGATATGAGCGTGGAGGAAAAACTGAGGACCCTCTACCAGCTTCAGGCTGCAGATTCAGAGATTGACAAGATAATCCAGCTCCGTGGCGCCCTTCCCGCAGAGGTAGAGGCCCTGGAAGGTGAAATTTCGGCCCTCAAGGAGCGCAGCGCTTCCATCGCCGCCGTGGTGGACCAGCTTAATCGCAACATCGCAGATGCCAAGCTCTCAATCGCTGAACACGAGAACATTATCCAGAAGTACCAGCACCAGCTTGAGACCATCACCAACTCCCGCGAGTACGACTCCCTGAACAAGGAAATCGAAAACCAGGATCTCCTCCGTCAGATTGATGAAAAGACCATCAACGACACCCGCTATGAGATTGGTGAGAAGAAGGCCGAACTCGACGACATCAAGGACCGCCTCACCATCCGTGAGGAAGACCTTGCCGCCAAGAAGGCCGAACTCGAGACAATTGTAGAGGAAACCGCTAAGGAAGAGGCCGTTCTCCGTGAACGCCGTGAAGAGTGCGCCGCCAAGATCGATGCCCGCACCATGAGCGCCTACGAGCGCATACGCGCCAGCGTCCACAACCACCTTGCTGTTGTGGGCATCTACAACGGAGACTCCTGTGGTGGCTGCTTCAACACCATCACTCCCCAGCGCCGCGTGGAGATTGCCTCCAACCGCAAGCTCATCATCTGCGAGCACTGCGGCCGCATCATCATCAACCCGGATTTCGAAAACTAGGTAGTCTATGGCGGGCAAGGCACGCAAAGCCGGAGGCTCCGAGCCCCTGAACCTTGAGGCCCTGATGGGGAACAGACCCCCTCAGGCCCTTGATGTTGAGGAGGCCGTGCTTGGTGCAATGCTGGTAGAGCCGGCAACCATCGACGAGTCCATGGAAGAGCTCAGCGCAAGCTGCTTCTATGATCCACGTCACCGCAAGATCTTCGAGGCCATGAGCGCGTTGGTCAACAACCACGCAAGCATTGACATAGTCACGGTAAGCGAAAAACTCCGTTCAAGTGGAGACCTTGAGGAGATTGGCGGCCCCGTGGAACTTGCGCGCCTGTCCCAGAATATAGGTGCCGCAGCCCACATAGAATACTACATCAAGATCCTCAAGCAAAAGACCATCCAAAGGGACCTCATAACGGCCTCCTACGATATCCTGAAGCAGTCTTTCGACGAGTCGACAAATGTTGACGACCTCATAGACAACGCCCAGACCAAGGTCTTTGCCGCCATCCAGAACAATGTCAAGCGAGACGTCCAGGACATCGGCTCCATCATAAATTCCGTTCTGGACAACCTCCAGGAGCTACAGAATACAACCGGGCTTTCCGGCGTGCCTTCCGGATATCCTTCCATAGACCGCATCACGCAGGGCTGGCAGAAGAGTGACCTTATCATCCTTGCCGCCCGTCCGTCTGTGGGTAAAACCGCATTCGCCCTCAACATTGCCCGCAACGCCGCCGTAGACGCCAACATGCCCGTGGCGGTGTTCTCCCTGGAAATGAGCGCAGACCAGCTTGGTAAGCGCCTCATCACCACTGAGTCCGGGCTTTCCGGAGAAAAGATCAAGGGTGGCGTGAAACTGGAGAGTTTTGAATGGATCCAGCTTGAAGACACCCTCAAGCGTCTTGCGAAGGCACCTCTATATATAGACGACACTCCCGGCATTCCCATCATGGAATTCCGCACCAAGGCAAAGCGTCTTGTAAAGAGTAAGGGCGTGAGGCTCATTGTGGTGGACTACCTCCAGCTAATGCAGGGCCCCGTGGAACTCAGGGGACTCCGCGAACAAGAGGTGGCGGCCATCTCCCGTACCCTCAAGGCCACGGCCAAGGAACTCAACATCCCCATCATAGCCCTTTCCCAGCTGTCCCGTAACGCGGTGCAGCGTACGGGCGGCATGGGCAAGCCCCAGCTCTCGGACCTCCGTGAGTCCGGCTCAATCGAGCAGGATGCCGACATGGTCATATTCATCCACCGCCCGGATTTCGTGGGCATGAGCGAGAACCCCGAAGACAAGGAGAAAGCCATCATCGTGATAGCCAAGCACCGTAACGGCGAGGTCTGCGACATAGAGATGAAGTACAAGGCCGGCCAGGTGAAGTTTGTGGAACCGGACCAAAGCCTGGACGTATATGCCCAGAGAGGCCCTGTTGCCAGTGCCGCCAACGACCCCACTCCCCAGGACGGCGGTTCCTACCAGGATTTTGACAACTCCACTGCCTTCTGATGACTAGACTCCTTCTCACTCTTTTCCTTATCCTTTCGGCCGCTTTCGGCCTTGAGGCTCAGAACAGCTGCTTCCCCTTAAGCGGAGACATTCCGTTCAAGGCGGGGGAGAAGATAAAGATGGGCATGTACTACAAGTGGGGGGCCGTAAACACGGAGGTGGCCACCGGAGAGCTGTCGCTTACGGAATCGGCCCTTAACGGAAAGTCCGTATACAAAACCTCCCTCACCGCCGAAACCGCTCCTTTTTTCAGCGTCTTCTACGACATGCACGAGCACTTTGACACGTGGTTTGAAAAAGACGCCGTGAAGCCGCTCAAGTACTACCGCAACACCAAGCAGGGAGACTACCGCGCCTTCAACAATTACATATATGACTGGTCCCGCAGGGTTATCCATGCCGATATCAACTATGGTGGCAGGGGGCAGCAGGTTCTGGATATTCCCATCCACGACTGCGTCTGTGACATCACTTCCATCCTCTACCTTATCCGCACCATGGACTTTGAGGCGGTTAAGGAAGGGCAGAAGATCCCCATCAGTTTTGCCATCGACGACACCGTCTTTGACATCCTCCTCACTTACCGCGGCCGTGAAACCGTGAAGGTTAAACGCATGGGAAAGGTGAGGTGTCAGAAATTTGCCTGCTCGGTGGTGTCCGGCGCCCTGTTTGACGGCAAGACAGACATGTTAATCTGGTTCTCCGACGATAGCAACCACCTTCCCGTGGGCTTCATGGCCCCTCTCAAGATAGGGTCGGCCCAGGGGTGGCTCAAGCAGGCCCAGGACCTTAAATATCCCTTTGACGCACGCGAAAAATGAGCGAGTCCATTTCACATAAAGGAAAGATAGTGAAGATTACCCCGCAGGTGACCACGGTTGCCTTCCTGCAGCACGGCGCCTGCTCGGAATGCCATGCCGCAGGCCTTTGCAGCATGGGGGATGTTGCCGAAAAAGTGGTGGAACTGCCCACGGACCCTTATAACAAGCATGAGGTGGGAGACGAGGTTGAGGTTCTCCTCAAAGCCTCCATGGGCTTCAAGGCCGTCTATCTTGCATATCTTATCCCGCTTTTGATCCTTCTTGCCGCTATCCTGGGGCTCATGTCCCTTGGCGTGGGAGAGGTTGCAGCCGGTCTTTCGGGGCTTGCAGCCGTGGCGGTTTACTACTTCCTTCTGTGGCTTTTCCGCGGAAGGCTCCAGAACGAATACGTATTTACCCTTAAAAGATAATCTATGTCAAACATCATCATTTGGACGATAGCGGTAATTACCGTCCTTGGACTTCTCCTGGCCCTGGTGCTGTACCTTGTGGCCCAGAAGTTCAAAGTGGAGGAAGACCCGCGTATCGACGAAGTTGAGAAGGCCATGCCCGGTGCCAACTGCGGCGGCTGCGGATTTGCCGGCTGCCGTGCGTTTGCCGAAGCTGCGGTGAAGGCCCCCAACCTTGACAACAATTACTGTCCGGTTGGCGGCAACGACACCATGCAGAAGGTGGCTGCCATCCTTGGCTACGAGGTCAAGGCAAAGGCTCCCATGGTGGCCGTGGTGCGCTGTAATGGCACTTGCGCCGCGCGCCCCAAGGTGAACGAATGGGGCGGCACCAAGTCCTGCGCCGTCATGGCTCAACTTTACACCGGAGACACCGGCTGCTCCTACGGCTGCCTTGGATGCGGAGACTGCGTCAATGCCTGCCAGTTCGGAGCCCTTTCCATGGACCCTGAAACCGGCCTTCCGGTAGTGGACCAGTCAAAGTGCACCGCTTGCGGCGCCTGCGTGAAGGCCTGCCCCAAGAAGGTGATCGAGTTAAGGCCCCAGGGCCCCCGCGGCATGCGCATGTTTGTCAGCTGCATCAACCGCGACAAAGGTCCCGTTGCAAAGAAGGCCTGCTCCAGCGCCTGCATCGGCTGCGGAATATGCGCCAAGACCTGTACCCACGACGCCATTGTGATAGAGGGCAACGTGGCTTACATAGACGCTTCCAAGTGCAAACTTTGCCGGGAGTGCGAGGCAATGTGCCCCACCGGCGCCATCCACGGCGTGAACTTCCCCAAGCCGCTTGACAAGGATGCCCTAAAGGAGCGCATCAAGATCCGTCAGCAGAAGGCAAAAGAAGCCGCTGAAGCCGCGAAATCTCAAAAAATGGAGGGCCAGAAAGATGAGTAAGCATACTTTTTCAATTGGCGGAGTACATCCCCATGACAGCAAGATCTCAAGGGGCTGCCCCATTTGCCCCCTGCCTCTTGCCCCTACAGTGTATATCTCTGTAGCCCAGCATATCGGTGCTCCTTCCGTGCCCTGCGTGGCGGTGGGAGACAAGGTGAAAGTGGGTCAGGTGATCGCCGAGCCCGGCGGGTTCGTGAGCGCCTACATCCACTCTTCCGTTTCCGGTACGGTAAAGTCCATCGGCCCGCGCCCGGACCTTGCAGGCCGTCCCGTGACGCACATTGAAATTGCCGTTGAGGGAGATGAGTGGGCCGAAGGCATTGACACCTCCGACACCCTTGTCACCGAAATCCCCGAAGACAACAAGGCCATCATTGAGAAAATCCGTCAGGGTGGCGTCGTGGGCCTTGGTGGTGCCACATTCCCCACACACGTGAAACTTTCTCCGCCTCCGGGCTCAAAATGTGAGAGAGTGATCATAAACGGCTGCGAATGTGAGCCTTACCTTACATCTGACTTCCGCACCCTGCTTGAAAAAGGCGAGCAGGTGGTAGTTGGTGCCGCAATCCTGGCAAAAGTCATGGGCGGCGTACCCTGCACCATCGCCATCGAGGAAAACAAGCCTGAGGCGATTGCCCATATCCGTGAGGTCATTGAAAAACTCGGCTACACCGGAATAGAGGTGATGGTGATGAAGATGATGTATCCGCAGGGCGGTGAAAAGCAGCTCATCGATGCCGTAATGCACCGTCAGGTGGGTTCCGGCGCCCTCCCCATCAGCGTTGGCGCAGTTGTCCAGAACGTCGCAACGGCCCTTGCCGTTTATGACGCCGTCCAGAAGGGTAAGCCCATCGTGGACAACTCCGTTACCGTTACCGGTGAGTGTTTCCCCAACCAGGCCAACCTCCTGGTGCGCGTTGGAACCCCTCTCCGTTATATCCTTGATTATCTTGGAGGCATTCCCGCAGAGGCTGTGAAGGTAATCAGCGGCGGCCCCATGATGGGACGCGCCGTGTCCAACCTTGATGCCGCCACCGTAAAGGGAACGGGAGCCCTGCTCCTTCTCACGGAGGCCCAGACCCGCCGTGCCCCGGAATCCGAGTGCATCCGCTGTGGCCGTTGTGCCGATGCCTGCCCCATGGGTCTCGAACCCTTCCTTCTTCAGAAACTCTCCCGCAGCGCAAACGTGGAGGCCCTGGAGGCAAATGCCGCACAGGACTGCATAGAGTGCGGCTGCTGCCTGTATTCCTGCCCTGCCAACATTCCTCTGCTGGACTGGGTCCGCATGGGCAAGGGCATGGCCATGGGTGCCATCCGTGCACGTGCCGCCGCCGCAAAGGCTGCCGCCGAAGCCGCTAAAAAGTAACTGACTATGGAAAAGTTATTAGTTTCTCCAAATCCCCATATTCACGCTCCGGTTTCCACCAAAACCCTCATGCGTGACGTCATTATCGCGCTCATTCCCGCGGTAATATGCTCCTTTGTATTCTACGGCTGGAGAGAGATCCTTGTCATGGCCGTGAGCGTCGCTTCCTGTGTTTGCCTTGAATGGGCCATCACAAAGTACATGCTCAGAAAGCCCTCCACAATAGGAGACCTTTCGGCCGTCATTACCGGTATCCTGCTGGCACTGAACCTGCCCTACACCACTCCCTGGTGGGTTGTGATGATCGGCGCGGTGGTGGCCATCGGAGTTGCCAAGATGACCTTCGGCGGAATCGGCCAGAATATCTGGAATCCCGCCCTTGTGGGCCGCGTGTTCCTTCTGGTGTCGTTCCCCACTTACATGACCACCTGGGGCGCCCCTCAGGGCGTGATGGACGCCGTTTCGGGTCCCACTCCGCTTGGCGCAATCCAGGAAGGTCTCATGCAGGGCGCTACGGTCCAGGAGCTTACTTCGGCCTATGATTACAAGGACCTTCTGTTTGCAAACCTTGGCGGAAGCGCCGGTGAAGCCTGTGCGCTTGCCCTGCTGGCCGGTTTCATCTACCTCTGCTGCCGCAAGGTTGTGAAGCCCTGGATTACCCTCAGCATCTTTGCGACGGTGGCCCTTACGTCCCTCATTTTCTGGGGCATCAACCCGGCCCGCTTCACGGATCCCCTCTTCAACCTCCTCACCGGCGGTCTCATTCTTGGCGCCTGCTTCATGGCAACTGACTATGTGACATCGCCCATGAGCCTCTGGGGACAGGTGGTGTTCGGCGTTGGAATCGGCTTCCTTACCATGATGATCCGTTACTTCGGCTCTTATCCGGAGGGCGTGTCATTCGCCATCCTTATCATGAACTCCGTGGTTCCGCTCCTCAACATGTGGTTCCACCAGAAAAAATTCGGGAGGAAATAGACTATGGCGGCAAAATCTAATCTTACCAACATGGTCCTGGTGCTTGGCGTCACCTGCCTCTGTTGCAGTGCAATCCTTGGCGGCGCATACGCCCTTACCAAAGACCCCATTTACGCTGCGGCCGCTGCCAAAACCCAGCAGGCCATAGCTCAGGTACTGCCTTATTTCTCGGAGGTCCAGTACAATGAAGACGGTCATTACTACACCGCCACGGACGGGGAGAAACTTGTGGGTTATGCCATCGAGAGCAGCGTTGTCGGCTTCGGCGGCCCTCTCTCCCTTATTGTGGGCATCACCCCTGACGGCGTTGTGTACAACACTTCCGTGCTGGCCCACTCCGAAACTCCGGGCCTTGGCGCAAAGTGCAACACAGACGCCAAGTTCATGGCACAGTGGAAAGGCTTCGACCCTTCGGTCAAGTCCCTGTCCGTGAAAAAGGATGGCGGAGATGTGGATGCCATTACCGCTTCCACCATCACTTCCAGGGCCTATGCCCTTGCAGTGGAGAATGCCTTGAAGACTTTCAAAACTTTAGGAGGACAAAGCAATGAGTAAATTTAAACTTCTCACCGACGGACTGGTAAAGAACAACCCCACGTTCGTCCTCCTGCTGGGCATGTGCCCTACGCTGGCCACAACCACTTCGGCCATAAACGGCCTTTCCATGGGCCTTGCAACCCTGTTTGTGCTGGTGCTCTCCAACATGGCAATCTCCCTGATTGCCCCGGTTGTGCCGGACAAGGTTCACATCCCCGTGTACATTGTGGTCATCGCCACTTTCGTAACCCTGCTTCAGTTTCTCATGCAGGCCTACACCCCGGCAATGTACGAGACCCTGGGCCTGTTTATCCCGCTTATCGTGGTAAACTGCATAGTCCTTGGACGTGCCGAAGCTTTTGCCAACAAGCATAACGTAGGGGAGAGCGCCCTTGACGGAATTGGCGTGGGCCTTGGATTCACCTGCTCACTCACCGTCCTGGGCCTTGTCCGCGAAATCCTTGGCAGCGGAAGCGCCTTCGGTTTCAATTTCATTGGCGGAAATGACGGCATGCTGGCATTCGTTATGGCTCCCGGAGCCTTCCTTTGCCTTGGCTACCTCATGGTCCTTTTCAACAAATTCCTTAAAAAGAACAACTAGGCTATGGAGTACTTTCTCATTATAATATCGGCAATATTCGTAAATAATATTGTCTTGGCCCAGTTCCTGGGTATCTGCCCCTTCCTGGGAGTCTCTGGCAAGCTCTCCACGGCCACCGGCATGTCCATGGCGGTTTGCTTTGTGATTACGCTGGCAACACTTGTGACGTTCCTCATCAACAAGTACCTGCTGGTGCCCATGGGCATCACCTTCCTCCAGACCATCGCCTTCATCCTTGTGATTGCGGCCCTGGTCCAGATGGTGGAGATCGTGCTCAAGAAGGTTAGTCCCAGCCTGTATCAGGCCCTGGGAATCTTCCTTCCCCTCATCACCACCAACTGCGCGGTTCTTGGTGTGGCCATCAATGTTGTCACTAAGGAGTTTGCGTTTGTCCCCGGCGGCATGCTCAATCTTGGTCAGGCACTGGTTTACGCCTTTGCCACCTCCCTTGGCTACGGCCTTGCCATGGTCATTTTCGCAGGCATCCGCGAGCATCTTGCCATGATGAACGTGCCCAAGAGTTTCAAGGGCGTTCCCATTGCAATTATTTCCGTTGGCATCCTGGCACTTGCCTTCATGGGTTTCAGCGGCATGGTAAAATAAAACTCACTAAAACCTTTTTAGTATTATGAAAAAAGCACTTGTAATCATTGCTGCAGTTCTCGGCTTCGCCGTTGCAGCAGCTGCACAGCCCCGTGCAATCGGTGCCCGTATCGGCTACGGCGCAGAACTTTCCTATCAGCACAGCCTCGGCTCCAACTTCATTGAAGCCGACCTCGGTTGGAATCTCGGCGTAGGCGCCCTGGACCTCGGCCTTTCCTACGACTTCTCCATCGCTCCCGTTGGCCCGTTCAACTTCTATGCAGGTCCTTCCGCACAGTTATGGGCTGGTTTCGGCGAGTCTTCCTACATCGGCCTCGGCGTTGGTGTACAGGTTGGTCTGGAGTACTGCTTCGACTTCCCCCTGCAGCTCTCACTTGACTGGCGTCCGCTCTTCAACATCCTCCCTGCTACCGGCTTCGGCTGGCAGAGCCTCGGACTTGGCGTACGCTACCTGTTCTAGTCTTTTCGTACTTTAAAAACGGTCCCTCCCTTCCGGTTGGGACCGTTTTTTTTGTGGTGTGTACCCGGAATTGTATGGTTTTCGGCCGAAAGTTTGTATATTTACAAGACCAAATGGTTGACACACTATGACTTTTACCATGATTGTGGAGCTGCTCATTGTTCTGGCAGCGCTGTATGTGGGTTCCCGTTACGGGTCCCTTGCCCTTGGGGCCATTTCAGGCATCGGCCTGGCTATACTTGTGTTCGGTTTCGGCCTGAAGCCCGGAACTCCTCCCACGGATGTAATATACATTATCATTGCGGCCGTAACCTGCGCTGGTACGCTGCAGGCTTCCGGAGGTATGGACTGGATGATCCAGATTGCCGAAAAAATGCTCAGGAAGAACCCTCAGCACATTACTTTCCTTGGGCCCCTGGTGACTTTTTTCCTTACGGTTCTGGTGGGCACTGGCCATGTGGTATACACCATAATGCCCATTATCTGCGACATCGCGCTAAAGAAGAACATCCGCCCCGAGCGCCCTTGCGGCGTGGCTTCCGTGGCATCCCAGGTTGGCATCACCTGCTCTCCCATTGCGGCTGCCGTTGTGGCTTTTGTTACAATTTCAAATGCCAATGGTTACATGGTCAGCATCCCTCAGGTGCTCATGGTGACAATTCCGGCCTGCGTTTGCGGTCTCATGTGCGCCGCTGCGGCTTCTTACAAGAGGGGTAAAGACCTTGACAAGGACCCCGATTTCCTTGCCCGCAAGGCCGATCCCGAAATGTACAAGTTCATGTATGGCCACAGCGCCACCACCCTTGACCGTGAAATAACAAAGGAGGCGAAGGCATCCGTGTTCATCTTCCTTGGCGCCCTCCTTGTGATTGTGGCATTTGCATTCTGCCAGATGATAAAGGTGGACGGCGAGTCCCTTGCCAAGGTAATCAACCTTCCCAAGATGAACATCTGCATCCAGAT
>JAFVDC010000082.1 GCA_017478685.1 Bacteroidales bacterium
CAGATGCCAGAAAGCGTCTGGCCGCGGATCTGTGCCCTGTAGTGGCCGAATATTACCGCCTTATTTCCGGAGGCGGGGAAAACGTTTCGCTGGAGTACCGCTCGGACCTTGAGGAGACATCCCTGGAGGACCTTTTCTCCAAGCACCGTGAGCGTGACCTTGCTCTCAGGTACACTTCGGCCGGGGTCCAACGCGACGACTTCCTTTTCACCATGGACTCCCATCCCATCCGTCGGGGCGGCTCCCAGGGACAGCAGAAGTCTTTCCTGGTGGCCCTCAAGTTCGCCCAGTATGAGATTATGAAACGCTCCTACGGCTTTCCGCCCATGCTCCTTCTTGACGATGTCTTTGACAAGCTGGACATGAGCCGCATATCCAACCTCATCGGCATGGTCGCAGGAGCCGATTTCGGCCAGATTTTCATTACGGACACAGACAAAAACCGCCTTTCTTCGGTTGTAGACCGCATTACGGAAGACAGGGCTTATTTCATTGCCTCTGAGGGGCAGTTCCAAAAAGTAGAGTAGCCGCATGGAACCAGTCAGGATTCACAGGAAAGAGGCCGTTTCCATGGATGAGGTGGTGAAGCAGTACATCCGGTCCATGAAAATTGCGGCGGGGCTCAACACCCAGCGCATCTTTGCGGCCTGGGATGCCTGCTCGGGGGCGGGGGAGTTCACTCTCAAGCGTTTTTTCCGTGACGGGAAGCTCTACATCACACTTGGCTCTTCCGTCATCCGGAGCCAGCTCTATTTCCAGAAGGACATCCTTATAGAAAAGATGAACCGCTTCCTCTCCCAGGATTCCCTGTTCACGGAAGACAACCATGCCGTGGGTTACATCAAGGAACTGATTTTGAAATAGTTGGGTCGTCGTCCGGAATAAGTTTTATGCTCCTTATCCTTGTTGGGGTGAGCTCGTACCGGATATCAAAGCAGGTATAGATGTTCTTGCGCCCAACTTTCACTACGGATGTGGCGTAATCCGCATCAAACCCCATGTAGTTCATGGTTATCCTGTCCATGCTCTTGAGGCCAAGCCTAAGGAGCTTGTCCAGGATCTCATAGTTCTTGTCCAGTTTCCCCACCACGGACCTTTGCGTGGAGTCCCGGCGCCTGAAGCGCCTGTAGTTATGGTACCTGTTCTTGCAGCCGCTGCTGCAGAACTTCCTGTCCGGGCGTCCGCTGTAATCTATGACTGAACCGCATTGGAGGCATCTGGAGAGGTCTTCTATTTCTTCTACCTTGTATTCCATGGCACTTTCACTTTTTCGCAAATGTCAAAAGCGTTTTCCGGATTTCCAAGAATCCGTGGAAAGAAAAGTGAAATAATTGACGTTTCCAAGGTACAACAATAAAAGTGAATCCGGAGAATAATTCCAAGGATTCAATTTTTTTCGCGTGATACAACAGTGGAAACACTGATTTTTCATAAAAAACAGCAAAATCTTGCCCTCAGGGCGCTTTCCCGGCTGGTTGTTGATGGTTCCCGGCTTTTCTTTGCATGTGGCCGAAGCGGTAGCGCGCCCGCATATCGGCCGCTATGTGTAACACTAAAAAGTAAAGAAAATGGAATTTTTGAACAGAATCAAACTGAGAGGGGTTGTCGGAAGGGCCGATGTCAGTGCCTTCAACGGCGCCCACGTGTGCAACTTTTCCGTTGTGACGGAGTACAGTACAAGGGACAGGGAGGGGAATTCGGCAGTGGAGGTAACCTGGTTCAATGTGGCGGCATGGGAAGGACGGGACGTTGTTGAGGATCTCTACGGGATCCAGAAAGGTGTATGGGTAGAGGTGACAGGACGGATCAGGGTTAGGAGATACACCACGCAGGAGAATGAGGAGAGGACGGCGCTGGACGTGGTGGCGCGGAAGGTTGTGGTGCTGCCAAGGGAAGACGTGTCCATGCAGCCGCAAAGGGATTATTAGCACGCTTTTTGAGAGTTCCGGAATTCTGAGTACATTTGCATTGAAGTATGAAAGGATTCCGGATACTCTTTTTGGTGGCGTTTCTTCTTGTGCCGTCTCTTGCGCTAAGGGCGCAGGAAGAGGCCGCCGTGCCGTCTGTGCAGGTGGTTACAGGTGATGACATAGTGGCTTATGCCCGCACGTTTACCGGAACCCCGTACAAGCTTGGAGCCGCCGGCCCCAAGGCCTTCGACTGCTCAAGTTTCACGCGTTACGTGTACAAGCATTTCGGCTACGACATCACCGCCTACTCCCAGGTCCAGTTCCGGGAGGGCCGTCCAGTGAATTCCTACTCGGACCTCCAGAAAGGCGACCTTGTATTTTTCGGCAAAAAGAGGGGAGTGCGCACAATAGGCCACGTTGGCATTGTGGTATCCGTAGACCGTGAAAGGGGCAGTTTCACCTTCATCCACGCCTCCGTTTCCGGCGGCGTTGTGGAACAGTCTTCCTCCCACCCTTACTTCATGATGCGCTACATGGGCGCCCGCCGTCTCCTGCCGGACGAGGAAGAGTAAAGGAGCGTTTCATAATTTTATAGGAAGGCAAAGAAGATCCATAAAAGTTATACAAAATTGGCAGGAAAAGTTTGTTTCTTGCCAAAAATGTATTAGTTTTGTGGCGTGAACCAAAAGATGATGACTACTACAGATTATATTGTTCAGTATGCTGCAAGGCAGCGGGGGGCTTTCCGAAGGAAGGACCTGGCTGCGTGGTTGGAAAGCATAGGTGTTCCGGTTGGTGCCGGGCTTCAGACGCAACTGGAGCGCCTGGTCTCATCTGGCCGTCTTGTCAAATCCGGGTGGGGAGAGTATAAATTGAGCGCACATGCAAAACCTCGCCTTCAACTGACATTGAAATCAGAAACCACGGAGATGGCTCAGTATCTGAAGAAGCGTTATCCTTTGGCTGATTTCTGCATTTGGGACGCTGCCAGTGTCATTCCTTTTATGCTCCACGTGCCCAATATCAGAATGATTATTGTTGATGTGGAGCGCCTTTTGGGACAATCCTTTCCGGACGCCATTCGCGAGAAGTATCCGAATAGGATCGTGCTGCCGAACCCCACCAGGGAGGAATTCATTAAGTTCGGGAGCACCAAAGACACCATTGTCCTTCACACGCTTACAACGGAAGCCCCTCTCGACACGTTTGAAGGGCTTCCAGTACCCACCGCTGAGAAACTACTGGTAGATATCGTAATTAATCCCG
>JAFVDC010000083.1 GCA_017478685.1 Bacteroidales bacterium
AAATATTTTTTAAAAAATTGCCGTGATTGCACGTGGATTGCTTATCCCGGGAATTATAGCTATATTTGTATGCTATTATGAAAATTGTTGCAGATACCAATATACCGTTCCTGAAAGGTGTCCTGGAACCATACGCGGAGGTAGTGTACATGGACGGCCGCGCCATAGACCGTGAGGCCATGATGGACGCAGACGCCGTCATCATCCGCACCCGTACCCGCTGCTGTGAGGAAACCCTTGCAGGCACTAAAGTGAAGATGATTGCCAGTGCCACAATCGGCACGGACCATATAGACCTCCAGTGGTGCAATGAGCATGGCATAGAGGTCAAAAACGCCGAAGGCTGCAATGCCGGGGGAGTGGCCAACTACATTTTTTCGGCCATGTACGCAGTGGCATCCCGCAGGGCCATCAAGATGGAAGATGCCGTCCTGGGCATAGTCGGCGTAGGAAATGTGGGCCGAAAAGTGGAGCACATGGCCCGTACGCTGGGCCTCAAGGTCCTTCTCAACGACCCTCCACGCGCTGCAAGGGAAGGCTCGGAGGGGTTCGTGACTCTTGACGAGCTTCTGGAAAAGGCCACCATAATATCCCTTCACACGCCCCTTGACGCCACCACCCACGCCATGTGCAACGACTCCTTCTTCGAAAAGATTCGTCCGGGCTCCATCTTTATCAACGCCTCCCGCGGGGAAGTGGTGGACGAAGCCGCCCTCCTAAGGGCCCGTCCCAAACTCAGCGCCCTTGTCCTTGACACCTGGTGCAACGAGCCCAATGTAAACAGGGTCCTCATAGACGCCTGCGACATTGCCACCCCGCATATTGCTGGTTACTCCTATCAGGGCAAGCAAAACGGCACGGCAATGGCCGTACAGGCCGTTGCAAGGCACTTCGGCATAAAGGAACTGGAGTTCTTCCGTCCCGCACAGGAAGACGAAGCCCTTCGGCCCATGGCAATAAACGTGAAAGGCAAGACCCAGGGAGAGATTGCCGCCGCCGTGCAGTACAATTATCCCATTTTCACGGACGACTTCCTATTCAGGATTAATCCCGGAGACTTTGAAAAGCTCCGCAGCGAATACAACTACAGAAGAGAATTTTACTTTGAACCATAATAACGCTATGCTAAACCAAAAAGACATCCTCCAGATTGAGGAGCGCGGAGTATCGCTCAAGACCGTAAAAGAGCAGATAGAGCACTTCAAACAGGGTTTTCCCTGGATGAAGATTGTGGGCCCCGCCACCCCGGAACGCGGCATCAAAGTCCTTGACAAGGAAACCGCCGCAAAGGCCGTCGCATATTACAGGAAGGCCGAAATCCACGGCAAAACCAAGTTCGTCCCGGCTTCCGGCGCAGCCTCCCGCATGTTCAAGGACCAGTTCAGCGGCCTTGCAAAGCTTGAGGCAGGGGAAGACCTGGCCCCGGATGCACCCGGCGCAAAGCTTTCGGCCCGTATAAAGGATTTCGCATTCTACACCCCGGAACTCTTCGGGGAGCCCGAAGACACTAAGGAATACCGCCTGAAGGCCCTGAGGGCCCTTCTCAAGGAAGAAGGCCTTGCATACGGCAGCAAGCCTAAGGGCGTTCTCAAATTCCACCGTTATCCCCAGGAAGTTCGCACCGCCATTGCCGAGCACCTTGTGGAAGCCCAGAAGTACATGCGCAACCAGGACGGCACCTGCAACCTCACCGTAACAATTTCCCCTGAGCACCAGGAGCTCTTTGAAAAGGCAATAGGGGAGGTAAAGGCCGAATATGAAAAGCGCTACGGCGTGAAGTACAACGTGAGCTTCACCTTCCAGGACAAAGCTACGGACACCATTGCCGTGGACACTGAGAACAAGCCTTTCCGCAAGGCCGACGGCACCCTCCTTTTCCGTCCCGCAGGCCACGGCGCCCTCATCCACAACCTCAATAAGGTGGAGGAAGAGCTTGTAAGCATAAAGAACATAGACAATGTGGCGCATGAGAAGCTTCTTCCCGTCACCGCAGAATACAAGGAGGTCCTAATGGGCTGCGCCCTTGGCCTCCGTGACCAGATTTTCGGCTATCTCCGTAAACTGGATGAGGAACCTTCCGTGCAGCTCTGCAACGAGATTGAGAACTTCCTGGACCGTGTCCTATGTGTCCAGCTGCCCCTTGCACACTCAGAGAAAGAGCGCGTGGAGATTTTACGCCGAAAACTCAACCGCCCCATCCGCGTCTGCGGCATGGTAAAGAACGAAGGCGAGCCCGGCGGCGGCCCCTACATCATTGCAGGCAAGGACGGCTCAACATCCCTCCAGATCCTTGAGAGCGTCCAGATCAATCCTCAGGACAAAGGCGCCATGGCCGCAATGTCCCGCGCCACCCACTTCAATCCCGTAGACCTCGTGTGTTGCCTCAGGGACTACAAAGGAGAGAAATTCAACCTCCTTGAGCACGTAGACCCTGAAGCCGGCTTCATCAGCTCCAAGAGCTTCGAGGGCAGGGAACTGAAAGCCCTTGAGCTCCCCGGTCTCTGGAACGGCGCCATGAGTGACTGGAGCACCCTCTTTGTGGAGGTTCCCGCAGAGACATTCAACCCCGTAAAGGTAGTGCTGGACCTTTTAAGGCCTGCACATCAAGCATAAACACTAACTATGAAAGAAGCAATTGCCGGAACACTTGAGTCCGGAGACATTATGGTTAAAATCGGCCCCGGAGAGGGGCTCAAAGTGGAACTTCAGAGTTCCGTGGAGGCCCAGTTCGGCCGCCAGATAAAGGCTCTCATTGTGGAAACACTTGAAGGCCTGGGAATTAAAGACGCCCATGTGGACGCAATTGACAAGGGTGCACTTGACTGCACAATAAAGGCCCGCGTCACTGCAGCGGCGGTGCGCGCAACAGGAGTAGACGTATGGAAAGACTAAGAAGGACAATGATGTTCGTTCCCGGCAACAATCCGGGAATGATGGCCGACGCCCACATTTACGGGCCGGACAGCATTATGCTTGACCTGGAAGACTCCGTTACCATGGCCGAAAAAGACGCCGCGCGTCTTCTGGTGCATAACGCCCTTAAATCAATCGATTACGGAACCACGGAGATGGTTGTGAGGATTAACCCCCTGAGCACTCCCTATGGCAGGAAAGACGTTGAGGCAGTGGTTAAGGCCGGGGTGGACGTAATCCGCATGCCCAAGACCGAGACCGCCCAGGAAGTCCGTGAACTTGAGGAGGAAATCCTGAAGGTGGAAACTGAAATAGGCAGGGTGGGGGAAACCAAGATCATGGCCGCCATTGAGAGCGCCCTTGGCATAGTGAATGCCTATGAACTTGCAACCGCCTCCAAGCGCATGATGGGCATAGCCCTTGGTGCCGAAGACTATTCGGCCAACCTCAAGACCAACCGCACTCCCGGCGGCGTAGAACTCTTGCTTGCCCGCGAGACCATAGTGGTGGCCGCCCGTGCCGCGGGTATCGCCTGCTTCGACACCGTGTACTCCAACCTCGACGACATGGAAACCTTCAGGAGGGAAGTTGAGCTTATCAAAACCCTTGGCTTTGACGGCAAATCCATCATCAACCCCCGTCAGATAGAGGTTGTGAATGAGGTATTTACGCCCACTGAAAAGGAAATCACAAAGGCCCGCGCCGTTGTAGCC
>JAFVDC010000009.1 GCA_017478685.1 Bacteroidales bacterium
AGAATATGAACAAATACCTGGACCTTTCCCCGGAAGTGGCCGAAGCCCTGGCCTCCGGGAAACCCGTCGTAGCCCTTGAGTCCACCATCATATCCCACGGAATGCCATATCCGCAGAATGTGGAGACCGCCCTCAAGGTGGAAAAGACCATACGCGAAAACGGAGCCGTACCCGCTACCATAGCTATCATCGGAGGCCGCCTGAAAGCCGGTCTCACCCCAGAAGAGATTGAGTACCTTGGCAAGAAGGGGAGGGCTGTCACAAAGGCTTCCCGCCGTGACCTTCCAGTCCTTGTGGCAAGAGGTGAGGACGGTGCCACCACCGTCACCACCACCATGATAATAGCAAACCTCGCCGGCATAAAGGTCTTTGCAACGGGCGGCATAGGCGGCGTTCATCGCGGGGCCGAAACCACCATGGACATTTCGGCCGACCTTGAGGAACTCTCGATGACTCCAGTCATGGTAATCTGCGCCGGAGCCAAAAGCATCCTTGACCTTGGCCTTACGCTGGAGTACCTTGAGACCAAGGGCGTTCCCGTAATCGGCTACGGAACGGAGGAGCTGCCCGCTTTCTATACCAGGAAGAGCGGCTTCAAGGTGGATTACCGCATTGACACCCCGGAGGAACTTGCCGCAGCCTTCCGCGCCAAACTTGAGATTGGCCTTAAAGGCGGCATGCTGGTGACCAACCCCATCCCGGAAGAATACTCCATGGACCCTGAGCGCATAAACGCCGCCATAGACCAGGCCATTGCCGAATGCAATGAGAAAGGCATCAAGGGGAAGGACACCACCCCGTTCCTCCTTGCCCGCATAAAAGACATAACCGGGGGAGACTCCCTGGATTCCAACATACAGCTGGTGCTTAACAATGCCCGCCTTGCCGCTAAAACGGCAGCGCTGCTTTAAATAAATTGCAATATGAAACAGCTTAATTACACATTATCCCCTTACAAGGTTGTGGAGATAAACTAGGAGGCGTGTTTGGGGGCCCGCTTTGTGGAGCTTATCGCACCCGTAGGGCACACCAGACGGCAAAGGTGACATCCAACACACTTTGAACCATCCATCCTGGGACGTCTTGTCTCATGATTAAATATAATTGCCTGATGCCCGCCGTCTGCGCAGGAAATGGCGCACCTGCCACAGCCGATACAAATCTCCGTGTTGAATTTGGGATACACTACGGTGTCACGGTCAAGGTCATGGGGCAGAAGGAACTGCGGGAGAATCTCTCCTATGAGCTTGTCAAGGCTCTGGATACCCCTTGACGCCATGTAGGCCCTGAGGCCCAGCGTAAGGTCATCAATAATGCGGTAGCCATACTGCATGACGGCGGTGCACACCTGCACGTTGCGGCACCCCAGGCGGAGGAATTCGAGGGCGTCACGCCAGGTCTCAATTCCGCCTACACCGCTGAACTGAAGCTTGTTAAGGCCGGGCATCTTTGCCATGGCCAGGATATGCCGAAGGGCTATAGGCTTCACGGCCTTGCCCGAATAACCGGAGCCTGTCTGGTGGCCGTTAACATCGGAGTCGTCTCCAAGAGTTACGCTCTTGATTGTATTTATGGCCGAAATTGCGTCTGCCCCGGCAAGATATGCTCCCATTGCGGGCTCAGAGATATGCGCAAGGTTGGGTGTCATCTTGGGAATGACAGGGATGCTCACGCTACGCTTCACAAGGTCCGTGAAGTAGGTCACAAGTTCCTGGCTCTGGCCAACGTCGCTGCCCATACCGGAGTGCTTCATCTGGGGACAGGAGAAGTTGAGCTCCACGGCATCGCACCCGGCCTCCTGGGCCTTTACGGCCAGGGTGGTCCAGTCGGAATCGGCTTGTCCCATTATGGATGCGATTACCACTTTGCCGGGATAGTCACGCTTGAGGCGGGCAAGGATATCAAAATCCATGTCTACGGGGTTCTCGCTGAGTTGCTCCATGTTCCTGAAGCCGAAGAAAGTACCGTGGCTGCCGTTTGTATGGACGGCATCGAAGCGCGGCGACACCTCCTTGATTTCCTGCAGGCAGATGGTCTTGTAGAACACGCCTCCCCAACCTGCGTCAAAAGCGCGCGCCACCATTTCGTAATTGGTGCACACGGCCGAAGAAGCCAGGAAGAACGGGTTCTCGCAGTGGATACCGCAGAAATCAATGTCAAGCCTGGGTAGGGAGGAGGGATCCGTAACCGGTACATCAGGAAGGGCCTTCACGATTTCCCTGATACGGATGGGCATATCGTAATGGATGCAGGCCTTTTCCGCAGCCGCAAGGTCTTCATCCGTGGAATCTCCAAGCCATAGCCTTGCCATGGCGGCATTGTCAAAACGGACAGCGCGGATGGCACGGGCGACATCGGCTTTTCCGCAGGCCTTGCTGCAGGGGGCGTCTTTACATAGGAGACAACGTGCGGCTTCTTCTTGTGTACTCAGCATAACTTCAGTGGTTTATGTTTAAATTCAGTCCTTGAGGAGCGCTTTATATGATACCCTTGCCGAATCCAGCGCGGGCATGTTTTCCTTGAGGATGGGCTCCGTAGGCGGAGACTCCATCTTGAGCGGATTTATGGGGGAACCGTTTTTCCAAACGCGGAAATCAAGGTGCGGGCCGGTTGCCGTGCCCGTCATTCCAACATAGCCTATAACCTGGCCCTGAGATACCCTCTGCCCGGCTTTTACGGCATACCTGGAGAGGTGAAGGTAGGCGGTTGTGTACACGGAATTGTGGCGTATCTTAATGGTTTTGCCGCCTCCGCCACCCCAGCCGACGCTTATGACGGTTCCGTCACCGATACTCATGACGGGAGTGCCCGTGGGAGCAGCGTAATCAACCCCGGTGTGGGGCCTGACAGTACCGTGGACGGGATGGCGCCGGTGAAGGGAATATCCGGAAGAAATCCGGGTGAACTTGAGCGGAGCCTTGAGGAAAGCCTTTCTCATGCTCTCTCCCTTTTCGTTCCAGTAGGTGTTTCCTCCGTCTCCCTGGTCAAAATAGATTGCGGGAAGACAGGTGCTGTCCCTAAGGAATTCGGCATAGGACACCCTTTCAATGCCCACGGATTCACCTTCACAGATATTTTCCGTGTAAAGAAGCCGGAAGCGGTCTCCCTTTTGAAGGCCGAAAAAGTCTACGGTCCAGGCGTAGATGTCGGAAAGGTCCGTAATTAGTTCCGGAGAGGCCCCTGCAGCCGTCATGTCATTCCATAGGGAGGATGTAATGGTGATGTCGGCCGATTTCTGCACAGCCTCCACAGGCCGTGTGTAGGGCCATACGGAGAGGGAATCCTGGCAGCGGAATATGGTGCGGCGGATCCGGCTGTTGTCGTAGACAATATAACTGAGCTTGGTGGAATCAGAGTAATATGCCTCCCAAGTATTGCCTGCGCGGAGTTTCCTTGGGTCAAAGACAGTGTCGCAGGCCTCCAGAAGAGCCTGAACATTGTTTCTGTCAAGGCCAAGGCCCGTTACCCAAGCTGTAAAGTTGTCTCCGGGACGGATGCTCCCTCCAACCACCCTGAATGAATCCGTGCAGAATCCAAGCGGGTAAACAGTGTCACGCGTACTTTGGGCCGAAGGTTCCGCTTCCGGGGCATTCCCGCCGCGGCGTAACCACCCGCATGAGGACACCAGAAAAAGTAATAATATAATGTGTAAAAGCTTTCTCATATATTCTTAATTCGCAAATTTATAAAAAAAGTCAAATAAAGAAAAGGGGCCGGGAAGAAAGTCCGGCCCCTCAATAAGAACACAACCGTTACGGTGACCGAGAATTCCGTAAAACCGGTATGCATAGTAAAGTTACAGAGCGTGAGACGCGGTGTCAAATTTTGGGATGCTTTATTTTTCTTTAGTTAAACGCTTGATTATCAGTGGAATACGGGGCATTTTATTTTACTGTTTCCCCAAAAACGGCCTCCAGGGCCAACTAAATGGTGTTTTCTTTGAGATAATTTTGTATTTTTGCCTTCGTTATGGCAGAAACGGCATATATGTTCCCCACATCCGTAAAGGAAGTGGAAGCCCTGGGATGGGACTACATTGATGTAATCCTGTTTTCCGGAGACGCATTCATAGATCATCCTTCCTTCGGCACGGCCGTCATTGCAAGATGGCTCCAGAAGTGGGGCTACAGGGTGGCTGTTGTGCCCCAGCCCAACTGGAGGGACGACCTCCGGGATTTCCGTAAACTCGGCCGCCCCAGGCTTTATTTCGGCCTTAATTCCGGCGCCATGGACTCCATGGTCAACCATTACACCGCCTCCAAGCGCCTGCGCCACGACGACGCCTACACCCCTGAGGGAAAGGCCGGCGCCAGGCCGGACTATGCCGTCACCGTCTACACCAAAATTCTCAAGGAATTATACCCGGACGTCCCGGTCATAATCGGAGGCATTGAGGCCTCCCTCAGGCGCCTTACCCACTACGACTACTGGAAAGACTGCCTCATGCCCTCCGTCCTCTATACCTCCGGGGCCGATTACCTTTGCTACGGCATGGGAGAAAGGCCCATGCTGGAACTCACAAAAGGCATCGAGAAAGGCTGGAGCCAGCATAAGATGC
>JAFVDC010000084.1 GCA_017478685.1 Bacteroidales bacterium
AAAGGCAAAGCATTACCTCAAAGAGGAGGATGGAAAGTTCAACCCTGTTTGTGGAAACATGTCGTTTGAGGTTTTCAAGTTCCTTGATCCGGACAGCATATCCATCACCCTAACATCCTCCGACTCTAACCGTCTGGGAGTTATCCAAAACAATCGGGCACGTCACATAACGCCACGTGAGTGCGCCAGGCTCCAGGGTTTCCCGGATTCTTTCAAGCTGCATCCTTTGGACCAATATTCCTATAAGCAGTTCGGCAATTCTGTGTCTGTCCCTGTGATTACAGCAGTAATGAAAGATTTTATTCGTTCTAATAGAGAGGTGCTCGGATGGTAGCACCTCTTTATTTGTCTTGTTGCTGCATAAGAGCCGACAGGAGAAGAACAATGTGAAAAGCCCTATCAGCATGAGTGAGGCTGAAAGAATCTGTCCTGTTTTTGAGGCATTTTCAGGATGGAACGGTGTTTTTGGGGCGGCTGTCCGGGATTTGGAGCGTTTTTTCGGATGGGGAGCGACCACAGTCTATCCTACGAAAGTTAAACCGCAGTATGGGCGCTGTGTGGGCGAGGTTGAATTTTAGGGGACCAGCCACGCCCGGGGGAAAGGGCTCTGGAGTGGTTGTGGGGCATAATGGGTGGACGAGGTTGGCGACGTAAAATCCAACCTCGCCCAAAAGAGTTACCAACCTCGCCCACACGGGTGTATGGATACACATCTTTAGCAACCGCGGTGCGGGTTAAATAATTAACACTCAGGCGTTTGCGGAGTTCTCTGGGAAAAGATTTAATACCAAAGAACCGCGCAAACGCCTAAGGAACAAGCGATTAGCCCGCACCGGGGCGGCATTACGCCAGAGCGGGGGCAGGAGAGGTTTACTCCGGCCGCACGTAGCGGTTGCCGGTTTCGGCCTGGATGGCGCTGATGAAGGCGGGGGAGTAGGCGGGAGAGCTGTGGCGGCCGGGGAGGAGTTCGCCGCCGGCGGAAGGAAGCATGATCTGGTCGTTGTGCTTCACAATCAGGAACTTCGCCAGTTTGTCCCAGCGGGCCATCATCTTGTTTGTGTTGGCGATTACCCTGGCCGAAAGGAAGTCGGAGAGTTCCCCGGCCGTAAGCGAGGCGGCGCGGCTCACGACTTCGGCATCATCGGCCTCAAAGAAGTCCTCGAGCTCTACCTGCGCCTCCCTGAGATCCGGGTACAGGGCGCTCCAGCGGGGGTACACCATGTTGGCCACGAAGTTGCACATCCAGAAGGCGCTCTCCGTAGAGAACTCCCGGATGTTGTTGTTTTCCCTCCGGAAGGGCTCCGGGATACGGTTGATTCCGCAATATACGGGCACATAGGCCACCATGGTGGCATCGTCGAGGTTGAAATAGCACACGCCGCCAACGGCATCAGGGAGCCAGGAGCGCATTCGGCAAACCATGGTCATGCCGCTTTGCTGGCAGCCGATGGGCCTCTCCCTGAACATCTTGGTCCCGTCCGGAGCCTGAAAATTCACAGGCTGGTTCCTGTACGGCGACGCCCACGGCCCTGCGCTTACATCGGCCGTCATGTCAAAGGCGGTGCCCTCATAGTGGTCCCGCATGTCTTCCTGGATGTCGCGGTAACTCACGGGAGCGTCCGGCTTAATCCAAAGCGGAAGGGCGTCGTGCTCTGTGAGGTCCCCGTTAAGGAAGGGCAAGTAACTGTCCATCACCTCTTTATCGTAATGATGCCGAAAGAAGCTCCACACCCTGGCCTCGCAGTAACGGATGGCGCCGAAATCCAGCGGGCCATAGGCCTCGCGGAAGGAAAAGTCTTTGTCGGCCCCATTATAATAACCCATTTCACGGGCAAAGGAAATGACGTCGTTGGAGTACATGCACTCCCCCTCTACAATGCTGTAGCCCAGTTTCTTATTGAGTCTCTTGGCCTGCGGGAACTGCCTTATGCGGCTGGCGTTGGCGTAGGCGGTGATGCAGTCGTCCGGGAGCCTTCTTGCCACCCACACAGCACCTTTCCTTCCGGGGCCCTTGCCGATGAGTTCCATGAACCACGCCTCCTCCTTGTCACACACGGCGAAGGATTCTCCGGTGGCGTTGTAGCCGTATTCCTGCACAAGCTGGTGCATGATGCCAATGGCCTCCCTGGCCGAAGCCGCACGCTGCAGCGTAAGGTTCATGAGGGTGAAGTAGTCTAGCCAGCCGTCCGGGTTTCTGAGCTCCTTCCTGCCGTCCCACGTGGTTTCAACGATGGATACCTGTTTCTCGTTCACAAGGCCCACCACCCCATAGGTGTACTCCACCTGCGGGATGTAGTTGACCTTGGCGTCCGGTCCCCAGCCCTGCCGAATGGCAATCATCTCCCCAGGCTCATGGCGCCCCGGACGCGAGAAGCCCAGCGACGCGGCAAACCCGAAGCCGTCGCAGTTGTAAGTGCATATCACGCTGCCGTCCACAGACGCTTTCTTGCCCACAATGAGGTTGGTGCAGGCGTCGGAATTCGGCTGGAACAGGATTGCGGCCGAAACCAGTGCGGCCAGGAGGGGTAAATGTCTCATTTCTTAACGTCTTTTAGCACAAATATAATGTTTTTCCCTGAATTCACTATCTTTGCACTCATTATGAACTTATTACAACTGTTTAAGAACATCCGGCCGTTTGTGAAGCCGTACAGGCTGCTGGTGCTGGCAACGCTCATCCTCACGCTGGGGGGGTCCATGATGCAGCAGGTGAACGCCATCGTGCTGGACCGCACGGTGGATGCAATCAACGCGCTTATCGGCACAAACTTCTCTTGGAGCCAGGCGGCCAGGATCCTCACAATTATTTCGGCCGTACTGCTTGGTAAAGAGGTACTTAGCGCCCTCATCACCTTTGCGCAGAACTACTACGGGGAAAGGATGCGAATCTTCGTGTCCCGAGACCTCTCCCAGGCGGTGATAGAGAAGGTGCTCACCTTCCGCATGGCTTATTTCAATGCCGACGAAAATGCCACCGGCAAAGTCCAGGCCCGTATAGACCAGGGCGTGAGCAGCCTGTCCCGCACGGTGCAGAACTTCTTCATAGACCTCCTCCCCCTGTTCACAAGCGCGGCGCTGGCGCTTATCCTCATGTTCGCCGCCAACGTGTACGTAGGGCTGGTGGCGCTTGCGATTGTGCCGGTGTACTTCTGGATAACCATAAGCCAGGCCCGCCGTCTCAAAGGTTGGCGCCGTGAAATGCGCTCCCACCTTGAAACAAAGAGCCAGGGCATCAAGAACATAGTGGACTCAATCAATGTTATCAAGTCTTTCAACAGGGAGAAGATAGAGGCCGCAAAGCAGCTTGACATCCAGAACCAGGTGACGGCCAACCAGATGAAAACCCGCAAGGTTGCCTTCTACTACAACGGCCTAAAGAGCTTTGTAAGGCAGGTTGGAACCGTGCTAGTGATTATCCTCACCGCGTATCTGGTGCTCATAGAGTACCCCGGAATGAGCATTGGTAAAATCATGTACCACGTGATGCTCTTCTCCAACGTCATTGCCCCCATAACCCAGCTCCAGCGCATCTTCGACGACGTCAACGACGCCCTCATCTATGCCGAAGGCTTCTTCGACATCTTGAACTCCGAGGCCGATGTCGAGCCCAGCGGGGATTATCGGCCCGCAAAAGTTACAGGCCGATTCGAGCTCCGGGACGTGGATTTCACCTACCCCAACGGCACGCAGGCGCTGTTTGGCGTGAACATGGTGATCGAGCCCGACAAAATAACCGCCCTGGTGGGCCTTTCCGGGGCGGGAAAGAGCACCATCGTGAACCTCCTGGACAAGTTCTTCGTGCCGCAGAAAGGCTCCATCACCCTGGACGGGGTGGACCTTCAAAAGTATGATACCCGGTTCCTTAGGGAGAATATCGGCCTGGTGCTCCAGAAAAACCACATCTTTGACGGCACCATAGAGGAGAACATCCGCTACGGCAAGCCGGACGCCACGTTTGAGGAAGTGGTGGACGCCGCAAAGAAGTCTTACATCTACGACCAGATAATGGCGCTGCCCAAGCAGTTCCAGGGCAAGGCGTCGGACCTCTCCGGCGGCCAGCAGCAGCGAATTGCCATTGCAAGGATGTTCCTCAAGAACCCGCCCATCATTTTCCTGGACGAGCCCACGGCCTCCCTTGACGCCGTTGCAACCGAGCAGATCAAAAACAGCATAGACGCCATCAAGAAGGGCCGAACGGTGATAATCATCTCCCACAGCATCTCGCAAATAATTGATTCTGACGTTATTTACGCCCTTCAGAAAGGAAGGGTGGAGCAGCACGGAGACCCGGACGAGGTATACAAGAAGGGAGGCATCTACAAGGACATCATAGATGCTTCGGCCAGAAGCCTCAACATAGAAAAAATTGCAAAAACGCTTGAAGGGTAGGAGTTTTTTTGTAAATTTGGGAAGCAAAACACTAAACCTTACAGTAAAATGAAAAAGTACATTGCTGAATGTCTGGGCACATTCGTGCTCACTTTCCTGGGATGCGGCACTGCCATGTTCCTTGGTTGCACCACTCCCGCCGGAGTAGTTGGAACCGCCATCGCCTTTGGTCTTGCAGTTGTTGCCATGGCCTACACCATCGGCGGCATCAGCGGTTGCCACATCAATCCCGCCATCACCCTTGGCGTTGCCCTTTCAGGCCGAATGACCTGGAAAGACGCCTGCGGTTACTGGTGCGGCCAGATCATCGGCGGTATCCTTGCCGGTGCTGTGCTCCTGCTTGTTGCCAATACCGTTGCAGCTCAGGATCTTACCGGAGCCCTTGGTTCCAACGGCGTTGCAAATGCCGGCGGCGTATGGGGTGCATGCCTTGTAGAGGTCATCGCCACCTTCCTGTTTGTGGTGGTAGTCCTTGGAACAACCGACTCCAAGACCGGTGCAGGCAACTTCGCAGGTCTTGCAATCGGCCTCAGCCTCATCCTCATCCACCTTGTGTGCATCAACCTCACCGGAACTTCCGTGAACCCCGCCCGCTCTATCGGCCCTGCAATCTTCGCCGGTGGTCAGGCTCTCAAGGATGTTTGGGTATTCATCTGCGCACCTCTTGTGGGCGGCGCTCTTGCAGCCCTCGCTTGGAAAGGAATTGCCTGCGACAAGAAGTAGTTGGTGGAGGCCAAGTGCCTCGTTTCCAATTTGTTACGAGAATTTCTACCAGAAGTTTTTCTGGTAGAAATTTTTATAAATGGCTGTGGCGCAAGCACTTAGCCTGCACCACAAGGGGAGAACAATAAATGGGGCGGGGCGGAAAAGTCAAAAAGAATGGTTAAATTTGCAAGGATAAAAAGAACAGAAGATGCGCAAAACCCTTGTACTAAGCCTTCTTGCGGCCGTGGCTCTGTTTTCGGCCTGCAAACCCAAGAATTACACTGTCATAATATCCCTTGACGGAAGCCGCTGGGACTATCCGGACTACTATGAGATGCCGTTTTTCGACTCTCTGGCAACGGTGGGCGTAAAGGCCAGGATGGAACCGTCGTTCCCCTCCAGCACCTTCCCCAATCACTACACCATGGCAACGGGCCTGGTGCCGGACCACCACGGCCTTGTGAACAACACGTTCTGGAACCCGGAAACCAATCACGGCTATGCCATAAAGGATGCCGAAGCCCGCTTTGATCCCCGCTACTACCTTGGAGAGCCCATTTGGGTGACGGCCCAGAAGCAGGGCGTGAAGTGCGGCGTGGTGTACTGGGTTGGCTCGGACATCGCAATCAAGGGACAGTACCCTACATATTACAGGCACTGGGACGCAAAGCCCCACTGGACCTTCAGCCAGCGCTGCGACGAAATTGTGCGTCTCCTGAGCCTGCCGGAATCCGAGCGCCCGCAGCTGGTGATGGGTTATTTTGACGAGCCCGACCACCAGGGCCACGTGTACGGCCCTTTCTCTCCGGAAACCAAGGATATGGCCGAGCAGATGGATAGCCTCATGCATTCGCTTTACCTTCGGCTCAAGGCCCTTCCCCACGGAGACCGCATAAACTTCATCCTGGCCGGAGACCACGGCATGACGCAGATTTCCCCGGACCGCTTTGTGGGCTGGTGGGACGTGATGCCGGAGGAATGGACAGAAAGGGTTGTGGGCTCGCTTCCCACAAGCATCTGGGCCAAGCCCGGTTATGCCGACAGCCTCTACAATAGGCTTAAGGATATCCCTCACCTCAATGTATGGAAGCACGGAGAGGTTCCGGAGTACCTTAACTACGGCACCTCCAACAGGCTTGGAGACATAATTGTGAGCCCGGACCTTGGATGGCAGTTCAACTTCGCCCCTTCCCGCAACCAGGGCACCCACGGCTTCGATCCCAGGGAAACGGACATGATGGTTGCCTTCCGCGCAGTGGGACCGGACTTCAAGGAGGGCTATGAGGCTCCGCTCACGGATGGAGATGAGAGCGCCTTCCACAACACGGACCTCTACCCCATGCTGTGCAAACTCCTTGGCGTGAAACCCGCACCCGTGGACGGCAAACTTGAACGCATTGAAAAGATACTGAAATAATGAAAAAGCGCATTGTAGTTTTAACCGGCGCCGGAGTAAGTGCCGAAAGCGGTTTTGCCACCTTCCGTGACACCGGCGGCCTTTGGGAACAGTATGATGTCCAGGAGGTTGCCTCCCACGACGGCTGGCTCCGGAACCCCGGCCTTGTGCTGGACTTCTACAACGCCCGCCGCGCCCAGCTCAAGGATGCCAAGCCCAACGCCGCCCACCTTGCCATAGCGGGCCTTGAAAAGGACTACAACGTAGATGTCATCACCCAGAACGTGGACAACCTCCACGAAAGGGCCGGCTCCACGCGTGTCCTTCACCTTCACGGGGAACTGACCAAGGTTCGGCCGGAATGGGGCCTCTACGACAAAACCTTCCAGGAAGACGAAGTCATAGACATCGGCTATTCAGAGGTGAAACTGGGAGACCTTGCTCCCAACGGCAGGCAGCTGAGGCCGCACATCGTGTTCTTCGGGGAGTCCGTCCCCGCCATTGAAACCGCCATTGAAATGGTTTCCAAGGCCGATATCCTCCTCATTGTGGGCACCTCCCTGCAGGTGTATCCCGCCGCCGGGCTTTACCGCTACGCCCCGGCTTCGGCCCCCATCTACATCATAGACCCCGCGGACGTTCCGGTGTACGACAAACGCATCACCCACATCCGCGCCGTGGCCACCAAGGGCATGGAGGAATTCATCGCCGCCATCCAGGCGTAACGGTACTCGCCATGCACATTTTAGGGCAAAAGTGTGCACGCTCAGAACCAAATGGTTCTGAGCGTGCACGTTTTCTGCTGTTTTTGTTACCGGCGAGTACCGGTAAGCAAGCAAACTACAGGTTTTCGGCCTCTTCTACGGCTTTGAAGTAGCGGTAGCTTGAAACCTTAACCTCGGAGATGGAGCTTTCGTCGCAGACGATTGTGCCGGCGGGGTGGTTCTGCAGGCCGCTGAGGGTGCAGTAGTGGCTCATGGGGCCTTCCACGGCGTCCTTGATGGCGCGTGCCTTTTTGGGGCCGAAAGCCAGGATCACAACCTCCTTGGAGCTGAGCACGGTGGCTACGCCCACGGTGAGGGCCTGCTTGGGAACCTTGTTGAAGTCTCCGTCGAAGAAGCGGGCGTTGACTTCGCGGGTGTCCTGGGTGAGGGTAACCACGCGGGTGCGGCTGGAAAGGGAGGAGAAGGGCTCGTTGAAGGCAATGTGGCCGTCTTCGCCTACGCCGCCCAGGAAGAGGTCGAAGCCGCCTGCATCCACGATGGCTTTCTCATAGGCGGCGCATTCGGCCTCAATGTCCTTGGCGTTGCCGTTGAGGATATGGATGTTCTCCGGTTTTTCGTCAATGTGGTCGAAGAGGTACTTGTGCATGAAGCTGTGGTAGCTCTCCGGGTGTTCTACGGGGAGTCCCACGTATTCGTCCATATTGAAGGAGATGACATTCTTGAAGCTGAGCTCACCGGCTTTTACCATGCGGATGAGTTCTGCGTAAGTCTCGATGGGGGTGGAGCCTGTGCACAGGCCAATTACGAACGGCTTGTCGGAGACAGCGGCCTTTTCCTTGATGCGACGGGCAATGTAGTGAGCTGCCCACAAAGAACCCTCGGCGGAGTTCTGTCTGATAATAACTTTCATACCTTTAATACGTTAAATGAAAAATTAAAACCGGAATTCCATACAACGGCGGCAGGAATTCCGGAATGCAAAGTTATTAATTTTTTGAATACGTTAGCATAATTTCAGAAAAACTTCAATGGCCTGATATTCGGCCATTCCAAGCTTGTCGTAAAGCATGGCGGTGTTCTGGGTGCGTTCTTCGGCCCTCTGCCAGAATTCTCTGGGGTCTTCTCCGGGGAACGGGACGATGTCCTTCTGGGAAAGGTGGCGGAAGATGGCGTGACGCTTTTTCACAACTTCGTCGGGGCTAAGCGGAACGGCCATGTCCACGCGGCCAAGCTCCCACTCCATCCATGCGCCGCGGTACAGCCAGATGTGGGTTTCGGAGAGCCACCCGTTGCCTTCGGCCTTGAGCTGCTCAACTGCCTCCAGGGCGGCCTCTGTGCACACACGGTGGGTTCCATGAGGGTCTGCGAGGTCTCCGGCCATGAAGATCATGTGAGGCTTGAGGTCA
>JAFVDC010000085.1 GCA_017478685.1 Bacteroidales bacterium
AGTCTATGCCGTGGCCAAGTTCTTCGGCCCACATGTAGCCGTCTCCGGTGCTGCCGGTGCCGGGATAGGACAGACCGCCGGTGGCTATAATGAGTTTGGTGCAGTTGTATTCAATGGGCTCTATCGTGAGTTCCTCACGGGTGGGGGCGGGCTTTCCGCGCATGGGAGGGCGCTCAGTGGGGATGCGTACCTGCTTACGGGAGGTCTGGATGCAGTCGAGGCTGAACCCGCGGGGCGTTACGTCAATGGTCTTCACCTCACAGTCCGTGACCACTTTCACGCCGGAAAGCGTGCAGGCACGGAGAAGGGTATCCACCACGTCTCCTGCCATATGTGATTCCGGGAATGCGCGGTCTCCGCGTTCAACGACGCTCCTGAGACCGTTACGCTTAAGGAGATCAATCACGCCCTGGGGGGTGAGGGTGTGCCAGGCCGGGTTAAGGAAATTCACATCCGTACGGATATGGGACTGGAAGTCTCCCCAGTCTTTTACATTGGTGAAATTGCACCTGCCTTTACCGGTAATCATAACCTTACGGCCAGCCTTGGGCATCTTTTCAAGTACGGTCACGGTACCTGCGCCGCCGCCTGCGGCAATCTGTTCCGCAGCGCCTATGGCTGCCATAAGTCCGGCGGCTCCTCCGCCTATTACAATGATGTCAGAACGCATAATGATCTATTTGGCCACAAAAATACAAAAAATACGGCTCTGCTGCAATAAACAATTATCTCAGATGGTACACCCGGGCAACGAAACGCACAAAAAACGCCATTTTCGTGTGAATCATTGACCAAATGGGCAACGAAATGCACAAAAAGGCCCTAAAACGTGTAAATCGTTGCCCTGCCACATCCTTACTTCAATCAAAGACCCGGCATTACAAAGAAGTGGGGAATATATGGGAATTAAAAAAATTGTTGTATATTTGTAGTCCCGATTCACCACAATCGGCAAAAGCCACTTTAGCTCAGTCGGTAGAGCAGCGCATTCGTAACGCGCAGGTCGTCAGTTCGAGCCTGATGAGTGGCTCAAAGGGGAAGCCCCACAGGGTTTCCCTCTTTTTGATTATGGAAACTGTTATTCTGGCAATAGAGATTTTTGCGGCCGTAACCGGCGTCCTGTACGTGGTGCTGGAAGTGCTGCAAAAGAATTCCATGTGGGTTGTGGGCATCCTTACCGGTGCCGCCTGCGCCTTCAGTTTCGCCGTCCAGCATGTGTGGGCCTCCATGGGGCTCAACATCTATTACATGGCAGTTTCCGTAGTGGGCCTTTACAAATGGCGTAAGGACAGCGCCCAGGTAGGGGAAGGCGAAATCCACCTCAGGAAACTCCCGGAAAGCGTGATGCTGTGGAGCTCCGTGGCGTTTGTTCTTGGCTCCCTTGCGCTTGCATGGGTTCTGAGGCTTACCGGAGATGCGGCTCCATTCCTTGACGCTACGGCTGCCGTCCTTAGCGTAATCGCCACATGGTGGCTGGCCCAGAGTTACCTCAGGCAGTGGATACTATGGATTGTGGCAGACATCATGTCCACGGCCCTTTGTGTCCAAACAGGACAATACTGGATGGCCGGGCTGTACCTTGTTTACACTGCTTCGGCCGTATATGGATATTATCACTGGAAAAGAAAAGGTAAGTTTGTATAATGTACTACGTTTGCAAAAGACTGGAAATAGCCGGGGCTCACGCGCTTAAGCTCTCCTATGAAAGCAAGTGCGAGGATCTTCACGGCCACAACTGGATTGTCAAGATCTACAGCAAGAGCGAAACCCTCAACGCAGACGGCATGGTGACGGATTTCACCCACATCAAGCGCGACATCTCCGGCGCCCTGGACCACAAGAATCTCAACGACGTCCTGCCCTTCAATCCCACCGCGGAAAACATCGCCCGCTGGATCTGCGACCACGTGGACAACGCCTACAAGGTTGAGGTTTGGGAAAGCGAAATGAACATGGCAGCATACGAAAAATAATTTATAATCAAATGGATAAAAAATCATACGCATTCGGAATGAGCGTTGCCTCCAGCTTCTATCAGCAGGGCATACGCGTCCCCAACGTGGAAGACTTCCTTGCAGGCCTCAAGGCCATGCTCACTGGCACCAAGCCCGCCATCTCACTTGAAGAGGCAGGGGAGGCCCTTGAAGCCTTCTACAAGGAGCTTGAAGATGAATCGGCCGAAAGAAACGCCGCCGCGGGTGCCGCCGCAAAGGAAGAAGGCGAGAAGTTCCTGGCTTCCATGGCAAAGGACCCCGCCGTCAAGGCAACCGGAAGCGGCCTCATGTACAAAGTGATCAAGGAAGGCACCGGCAGGAGGCCCAAGGCCACGGACAAGGTGTACTGCCACTATGAGGGAACCTTCCCCAACGGCCAGGTCTTTGACAGCTCCTACAAGAGGGGAGAGCCCATCGAATTCGGCCTCAATCAGGTCATCAAGGGCTGGACCGAAGGCCTTCAGCTCATGAGTGAAGGCGCAAAGTATGAACTCTATCTCCCGTACCACCTTGCCTACGGAGACCGCGGAACCGGCGGAATTCCTCCCTACAGCGCCCTTAAATTCGTTGTGGAGCTCATAGAGGTCCGTTAGGAAGTGCCTTACAAGGAGACATACCCTTCGGCCCTTCTCACGGAGGCCGTGGAGGCCATAAGCTCACTGCCAGGCGTAGGCCGTCGCAGTGCGCTGAGGCTTGCGCTGCACCTTCTCTCGCAGCCCGAGGCCAATGTCCACCATTTTACAGATGCCATAAACCACCTCCGCGACGATGTAAAATACTGCCGGCACTGCAAGATGATATCGGACCACGATGTCTGCTCGATATGCGCAGACACCAAGCGGGACCATCGCACCATTTGCGTGGTGGAAAGCGTGAGGGATGTCATGAGCATAGAGGCAACCCTCCAGTACCACGGCGTGTACCATGTGCTTGGCGGCATCATCTCTCCCATCCAGGGGGTGGGGCCGTCGGACCTCACCATCCGTGAACTTGTTCAGAGGGTGGGGGAGGCCGATGAAGTGATCCTCGCCCTTCCCGGAGACGTTGAGGGGGAGACTACCGCTTTTTACATCTATCGGCAGATAGAGGGCTCCGGAGTCAAAGTAACCTCCCTTGCCAGGGGCCTTGGGTTCGGAGACGACCTCGAGTATGCCGACACCCTCACCCTCGGCCGCTCAATAGTTAACAGACAAACTTTTAAACCATGAATACAGAAGCTTCACGCTGCCTTCTTTGCAAAAAGCCCAAATGCGCCATTGAAGGCTGCCCCGTGCATACCCCCATCCCTGAATGCATGCGCCTTTACCGTGAAGGGCGCCTCCAAGAGGCAGGGTCCCTGCTTTTCAGGAACAACCCCCTGAGCGCCGTCACGTCGCTGGTCTGCGACTGGAAACAGTTCTGCTTCGGCCACTGTGTGCTAAATGCCAAAAAAGCCCCGGTGCGCTGGTACGAAATAGAGCACGAGATATCATCCGCCTATCTTTTCGGCCATTCCCTGGAGCGCCATTCGCTGGAGCATTCCTACGACCGCATCGCCATAGTAGGGGCTGGTCCTGCCGGCATTGCAGCCGCCGTGTGGCTGTACCAGAGCGGAGCGGAGGTCACCATCTTCGACTCCAATCCCCGTATGGGCGGCGTGCTCCGTTACGGAATCCCGTCCTTCAGGCTGGACAAGAAGTACTGCGACGCCTATGAGAAGATGCTCCTGGACGCCGGAATAGAGTTCCGCGAAGGCGTGGAAGTGGGGAAGGACGTGTCCCTGGAGGACCTTTCGGCCGAATACGACGCCGTTCTGGTTGCCGCCGGAGCGGAGCGCCCCGTCTCCCTGGGCATTCCTGGCGAGGAAAGGGCTGTCCAGGCGCTGCCTTTCCTTAAGAATCCTTCGGCCTTCAAACTTGGCCGGAAGGTCATTGTGATAGGCGGCGGCAACGTTGCCATGGATGCCTGCCGCACGGCTGCGCGCATGGGAATCGAGACCTGGGTGTACTACCGCAAGACCTTCGAAAACATGCCGGCAAACCCTCTGGAGGTGAAGGCCGCAAAGGAAGACGGCGTGCAGTTCAAGGTGTTCCAGGCGCCGGTGGAGGTTAAGGAAGGCGGCGTTGTGTTCTGCGACACCAAGAACGTTGTCCCGGAAGACGGCGGCCGCGTGGTTACCAAAATCCTGAAGGGAACGGAGCATTTTGTAGAGTGCGACACTCTTCTTACAGCCATCAGTGAAAAACCGGATCCCGTTCTCACCGTGGCTGCCCAGAAATACCGCAACGTGTTCCTGGCCGGAGACTTCATGAGCGGTCCCGCAACCGTGGTGGAGGCCGTCCAAAGCGCAAAGACGGCGGTGGAAAACATCCTGGAGAGTCTATGAAGGCTGTATTGATATATTCCGGCGGGCTCGACAGCACCACCCTTCTCTACGAGTATAAAGACTCCATTGCCATTGCCGTGTCCTTCGACTACGGCTCCAAGCACAACGCCCGGGAACTTGCATGTGCCGCGGAAAACTGCCGGAGGCTTGGCGTGAAGCACCTTGTGATTCCCCTTGAGTTCATGGGCAAATACTTCAAGAGCAGCCTTCTTGAAGGCGGCGGGGACATCCCGGAGGGCTCTTATGCCGATGAAAACATGAAGAGCACCGTGGTGCCTTTCCGCAACGGCATCATGCTGGCCATAGCCGCCGGACTGGCCGAAAGCTACGGCCTTGATGCTGTTATGCTGGCGAATCACGGCGGAGACCACGCCATTTACCCTGATTGCCGTCCTGAATTCATAGATTCAATGGCCGCAGCCGTGGAGGCGGGCACATACAACGGCGTAAAGGTGATTTCACCGTATTGCAACATTACCAAACGAGACATCGCCCTGCGGGGCAAGGCGATCGGCATAGATTATTCCCTCACTTATTCCTGTTACAAGGGAGGGGAGAAGCATTGCGGCAAGTGCGGTACCTGCGTGGAAAGGAAGGAAGCCCTTGAAGGCTTTGACCCTACGGAGTACTCAGAGTAGTTTCTTCCTTCTGAAAAGAATCCATACTACCAGGCAGCTTATTACCATGAGGCCGAGGATGATTATCCAGTTCCAGAAATTGGCGTTGGGGTCACTGGCATTTATCATGGGGAGCCTTACGTTCATGCCATAGAAGCCCGCGATGAGGGTGGGAGGCATGAGGAAGACGCTCACCACCGCCAGGATTTTCATGATCTTGTTCTGCTCCAGGTTGATAAGACCCACCACGGTGTCCTGGAGGTACTCAAGACGCTCGAAGCAGAAGTTAGTGTGGCTGAGGAGCGAGGAGATGTCCTGCAGGAGTACGTTGAGGCGGTTTTCCAGGCTGCGGGGCACTTTTGTGGAGCGCATGAGGTTGCTGATGAGGCGCTGCTTGTCCACAACGTTCTCACGCACCACCATGGTGTTTTCCTGCATCTGGGAAATGTCAATGAGGAGTTCCTGGTCTATGTCCTCCTGGTCGTTGATCTGTTTCGCGTACTGGGAGATTTCCTTTGAAAGGAGCTCAATCATATCTGCGTCAAGGTCTACGCGTTGGTCCAGGATGCTGGCAAAGACGCTGAAACCTGAAGGATACTGCTTTGGATTAACCTGCATCCTCCTTTGAAGCTCCGTGAAAGAGCGGAGCGGAACCTCGCGGAGCGTGGTGAGGGTGTCGTCCACTATTGTGAACGATACCGCCTGCTCCCCGTACTCTTCAGGGCCGGGGGTGAGGAAGTTGGTGTTTGCGAAGATGGCGTCGTCGGTTTCGAAGTAACGGGACGACGACTCGATTTCCTCCGCTTGCGCGCGGGACTGGATTTCCGTGCCCAGGAAGGCTTCCACGGCACGTTTTTCTGCGCCTGTAGGCTGGACAAGGTCCATCCATACTACGTCTTCAAGCTTTATGTTCTGGAAATCGTTCTCCGACTGGGAGAGGAGAATTTTTCCGTTTTCTTTGTAGAAGATACTCAGCATATCCCTTTCTTCTGTTTTAGCTCCGGGCCAGTCAAACCGGATGGATTAACGTTTATGAACCAGCCGACATTACGGAAAAGTACGGCGTGCAAAAGTACAAAATATTTTTGAGAATCAAATAAAAATCCTTATATTTGCCCGCTTTTTTTCGCACACGTGCGGGAAAACAGCTCAAGAAATAATGTTTAACTACTAGTTTTTTCTAAAAAAGTATTATGTCAGAAGAAATTAAGAAGGCCATGCTCAACGCTTCCGTCGCCCCTGAGGAGTTTGACTGGGAAGCCTTTGAGAATGACGGCGCTGAGACCGGCGAATCCAAGAAGGAAGCAATGGCCCAGTATGAGCAGACTCTCAACAAAGTCACTGAGAATGAGGTTGTCGAGGGTGTCGTCACATCCATCAACAAGCGTGAGGTAGTTGTCAACATCGGCGCTAAGTCCGAAGGTGTCATCTCCGCCCCCGAATTCCGCTACAACCCCGACCTCAAGGTGGGTGACAAGGTGGAAGTGCTTGTAGAGAACGCCGAAGACCGCAAAGGTCAGCTCATCATCTCTCACAAGAAAGCCCGTCAGCTCAACTCCTGGGATATGGTCAATGCCGCATATGAAAGCGGTGAGATCGTCAAGGGTTATGTCAAAACCCGCACTAAGGGCGGCATGATCGTGGATGTATTCGGAATTGAGGCTTTCCTCCCCGGTTCCCAGATCGATATCAAGCCCATCCGCGACTACGACGTATTCGTAGACACCACCATGGACTTCAAGATCGTC
>JAFVDC010000086.1 GCA_017478685.1 Bacteroidales bacterium
CAGCCGTTTTCACTTCCCTTGGGTACAAGTCCCTCAGGACACATCTGGTCCAGGGCGGCACCTACCGTATGCAGCCGGACGTGTTCTACATCCGCGAGGTTGTGGTTACCGCTCAGGAGAATCACGGACTCACATCGGCAACCAAGATAGGCCAGGACGCCATAAGCCATATCCAGCCCTCCAGCGTTGCCGATCTTCTCGAACTCCTGCCCGGCGGAGTCTCGCGCGACCCTTCATTCGGCTCCCCAAAAGTGGTTAATCTGAGGGCCGCCGGTTCGCTGTCAGAGGACTATATCACATCGGCCCTGGGAACGCGCTTCACAATTGACGGAAAGCCTGTGTTCAACGATGCGAATCTCCAGTATACTCCTGCCTTCAGTAACCTTGGGTCCGATTTCGTCAATCTGGGAACGGACATGCGCACCATCCCCACTGAGGACATTGAGTCGATGGACGTGGTGAGAGGCATTGCCTCTGTTGAACACGGAGACCTCACCAGCGGCCTCATCCAGATAAAGCGTCGCCGAGGCGGAAACGACATCCGCCTGAGGTTCAAGTCGGACATGAGTTCCAAGCTCTTCTATGCAGGAAAGGGCTGGGAATGGGGCGGAAGCGAAAAACGCACCGTCAACGTCGGGGCCAACTACCTGGATTCTCATTCAGACCCAAGGAACCTGCGCCAGAACTACAAGAGACTCACTGTGAGCCTTCGTGGAAGCCGCACGTGGAACAGCAATGAAAAGTTCCACAGCATCCTTACGGCAAACCTTGACTACACGGGCTCCTTCGATGACCAGAAGTCAGACAAGGACCTCGACGAGTTCGACGGCATCCCTGCCGAAACATACAAAAGCACCAACAACCACATAGACCTTGGTGCCGACTGGACTCTGTCGGCAAAGAGCGACGAGTCCATCTTCCGCACCATGGTCCTCACGGCGTCGCTCAGTTACGGTAACGACGTCATCGACCGCTGGAAAAACGTCATCCTCACTTCCGAGGAGCCGATTTCCGTCTCCCGCGTTCCGGGAGAGTTTGACGCTATTATGGTCCCAACCCGGTACCAGGCCACGCTCATTGTGGACGGAAAGCCGTTCTACGCGTATCTAAGGGCCGTTTCCCGCTGGCGTCTTCTTGGCCAGAACATTATGGCCGGGGCCGAATGGACATTTGACAAGAACTTCGGCGATGGTTCCGTCTTCGATGTCATGAGGCCGTTTTCTACCGGAACCAGTACACGCCCCCGTGCCTACAAGGAAATCCCGGCAGACAGCAATCTGGCCTTCTTTGCCGAAGAAAACGGAAAGGCGGCGCTGGGCGGCTTCGGCCTGGAGTGGTCTGCCGGCATCCGCGCAGGATTCATGCCCGGTATGTCAAGGGATTATGCACTGAGCGGAAAGTTCGCAATAGACCCCAGGGCCAATCTGAGGCTCAATTTCCCGAGACCGTAGTAGGCGGATATAAGTTGGAAGCCGGCATATATGGCGGCGTCGGCTTGCATACCAAGTTCCCCACCATGGACATGCTCTACCCGCAGCTCCAGTACAGGGACAAGATTCAGTTCAACTACTGGCCTGTGGAGAAAGAACTCCGCCGCATCAATTTCCTCGTATACACCATAGACACAACCCCTTACGAGCTTGGTCCAGCCAGAAATCTCAAATGGGAAATCGGTGCCGATGCCTCCTGGAATGGTTGGACGGCCTCCGTCGACTTCTTCACCGAGTATATGACCTCCGGATTCCGCGGCGGTTCCGACTACGTGAGGGTTGTGGCAAAGGACTACGACGAAGCGGCTGTCGACAAGTCTTCGCTCACGGGGCCGCCTTCTACGGAAAACCTTCCTTATGTGCTTGATACCAACCTTGTTGCCTATGGGCTTGTTACCAACGGCAGCAGGACGCTGAAAAGGGGCGTGGAGTACACGCTCACTTCTCCCAGAATTCCCGTGGTTAACACCAGGGTCACCGTGAATGGCGCCTGGTTTAAGACCCGTTACATGAACAGCCAGCCGGAGTGGGAGCGCCCGTCGGTAGTGATTAACAGCAAGAACTATCCGTATATCGGCCTTTATGACAAGAACGACAGCCGAATGTACGACTCCTTCAACACCAATTTCCTGCTGGACACACAGGTCCCCAGCCTTGGGCTTATCTTCACCACCTCCTTCCAGTGCGTCTGGTTCTCCGGGCAGCAGTATGAGGCCGATGATTCCCGCCCCTTGGCCTATCTGGACAAGGACCTCAAGATGCATCCATTCACTGATGAATCAGATGCCGACGGTGTCCTTCACCGCATGGTGAGAGAGTTCTCCTCATCGCTGCTGGAATACCGCAGCGAGCCGTTTTACGTGAATGTGAACCTCAAGATTTCAAAGACCCTTATGCGGGAAAAAGCGGTTGCTTCGCTGTTCGTGAACAGGCTTTTCACGCTTGCTCCGGACTATACAATAAACGGAGTGGTAAAACGCCGCTCCAGTACACCCTATTTTGGAATGGAGATTAGTTTCAAGATATGAAAACGAGGTTTTTTATATTGATTGCAGCGCTCTGCCTTGCGTGTTCCTGCGGAACCAAGGTGGAACCGGAACTGTTCTCCGTAGTGGAAGTAAATCTTGCTACCGAGGACGGTGAGCCTGTGGTATCTATGACGGTGAGCCCTTCGCTCGAGGGTAACCAGTTCAAGAACCTTAATACCGGTATCAATTACTCTTTCCCCCAGTTCCAGAATAGTCACTGCACGATGAGGGTGCAGAAAGGAGTGTATGTAATTGGGTTTGACGGAGTTGCAAGCCTTCCCGGCGGCGTCAGGCGCCGCGTGAGGCACTATTCACATATAGATCCCGTAAATGCCGTGAATCTCCTTGACGCCTCTGAGACAATAACTTTGGACCTGATTTATCTTGACTGACTTGACACTGCTGCTATCCATACTGCTTCTTTCTTCCGCGCCGGACAGCCTTGGCGTGGTGGAGCGCAGCGAAATGCGCCAGAGGTCCCTGGTGCAGATGCGGGAGAGTACGCCTTCTGCTGCGCTTCTGTCGCATTTTGACAGCTATACGTCTGCAGAGGTATCGGCAGACGGACATTCAGACAGGAGGCCGCTTCTGAGGGAAGAAGGGGACGGGTACATTGAAGGGCAGATTAATATTGCAACCCTGGTAAGGACAGACAGCCTTTCCACGGTGAGCGGCAACGTGAAATACTCCAACGGCATCAGGCGAGGCGTCCTGTGGAACAGCAGTTCCGATTATCGGCTCATATATCCGTATGCAGTTGCAGACTCTGTCGGCGGAGACCTTCGCAATGAACTGTACTCCTTTACCGGAGGATATGCATTCAGAAGGGGTGTGTGGCACTTTGGCGTAAGCGGCAGTTACAGGGCCCTCCAGGAATGGCGGGAAACAGACCCCCGTCCGAGGAACATAGTATCTGACCTCAAGGCATCGGCAAGTGCCGGAAAACGCCTTGGAAACGGCTATGTCATTGATTTTTCCGCTTCTTACAGGCGCTACAACCAGAGCAATGACGTTGAGTTCTATAATCCCCGCGGGGCCAACAGTTCCGTTTTCCACCTTACGGGGCTTGGCAGCCATTATGCCCGTTTTGCCGGGACCAATTCATCCACTACATATACCCGATATGCCGGTAATGGAGCCGGATTCGCCGTGAATTACCTTCCTGTCGCCAAACAGGGTTGGTATGCGACTTTGTCGTATGACATGCTGGACATCATCCATTACCTTCCAAGCCAGAACGAGTCTCCCTATCAGGAAAGCGTTTCCAGAAAGGTTTCGCTGAGGGGAGAGCGAGTTGCGGGCAGCTGGAAGGCCGGAATTTATGCAAAGGCGGGTTTCAGAAGCGGCCTTGAGTACGTGCTTGACAACGGCAGTGCCGGCCTGGTGCAGACGCTTATGCGCTTTGCGATGTTTTCTGCCGTGGATTATGAAACCGGTCTGGACGCTGCCCTTCTTGCAGGCGGGTGGCGCTTTGACGCCATTGCGGCCTTCAAGGGTTTCCAGGCCCAGCACAACTATCCCGGAAGGCTGCTGCAGACAAGCGGCATCAAAGCATCGGCAGGGGTGACAAGGACCTTCAGGACCCGGCTCTGGCTCATTTCCGCACAGGCGGGGGTGAAGACGTATGTGCCTTTCGGGGCAGAGATGATTCTTCCGGAATAGTACACTATGCCTGCCCTTATGGACTATTACGAAACCCGCCTCCAGCGCCTTCAGGCCGTGATTATAGGGGCTGATGCCGGCTTCAGGGCCGAAAGGCAGGTCACGGCAGGGATGTCGGCCTTTGTGCGTACCGGTTTATACTACGATTCCATACAGTCGATAATATACAATATTACAATAGGTTTGAATTTCTTATAAAATGAAAAAGACATTATTTTTCGCAGCCCTTGCAGCTGTAGCGGTTGCAGCCTGCACCAAACCGGAATTCGTTACACCTTAAGGAACCATCCTCGAAGACGGAACAGAGGTGCACTATGCAAAAGGACTGGTAATAGAGGAAATCTACTTTACCGGA
>JAFVDC010000087.1 GCA_017478685.1 Bacteroidales bacterium
GAAACCCTTATCTCCCAGTTCGATTTCCCCATTCTCAAGACTGAGGAGCAAATCCAGGAAGAAAGGGATCACGCCGGAAGCATTATCGTACCTTATTACAAATACTCCGACGAAGTTGTCTCCAACGTTGTGAAAACCGTCCAGAGCCTGGACCTTGGCGGTTTCAACAACCTGAGGCCCACGGTTGTCACCCGTCTCGGGGACATTTACGCCAAGGGTGTTATCTCCGACGCCCGCGTAAAGCTTGACAGGGGATCGGCCGAAATTTCCACGGAACTGATCTCTGTCCAGAAACACAAGAGGGCGCAGCAATATCCCCGCTCGGAGGTGTACACGGTGTCCGAAGCCCGTGACCAGCTTGTGGCCATGGTGGCCAAGACCTATCCTTCCGTCAACCTGGATTCCCTTTTCCGCCGCACGGGAGTTTATTCGGCCATAGTTCCCAACCTCATCTTTGACAAAACCATGACCGAGCTCACCCATGCGGGTTCCTCGGATTACATTTCACCCACCCTCGGTTATGTCAAGGCCGACGAAAAGATAGTCTCGCGCGGGGAGATAGTCACCGCGGAGGTTGCCCAGATCCTGGACAGCTACAAGGAAGAATATAATAAGGTATATGGTTACAGCGGTCCCAGGGTGCTGCTTTATCTTGGCAACCTTCTCCTGGCGCTGGCCCTTGTGGTTATCCTGTATCTTGTGGTGTATTTCACCAACTCCATGGTGTTCCAGGACAAGAAACGCTATTACTACCTCCTTACTGTATTCATCCTGGCTTCGGCCGTTACTTTCATCTGCGAAAAGACGGTTCCAAACCTCAAGTACATTATCCCGTATCCGGTGTTTGCGCTGTATCTGCTGGCATTTTTCCGTAAAAGGCTGGTGCAGCCGTTCTACATGGTCACCCTGCTGCCGCTGCTCATTTTCTGCGGCAACGGAATGGAACTGTTCGTGATGTACCTGGCCGCCGGCACCGTCACCATCGAGACCTTCGGCCACTTCAGCAAGGGCTGGAGGCAGTTCCTCAACGCCGCCATCATCTTCGGGGTGGAAATCCTCATCTTCTTCGCTTTCAGGCTCATAGACGTGGGAAGCAATTCGGCCTGGTGGATGGACGTAATCCTCATTTTCATAGGCTCAGTGGCAACTGTTGCCCTGTACCCCCTGATTTACCTGTTCGAGAAAGTGTTCAACCTTGTTTCCTTGGCAAGGCTGGTTGAACTTGCAGATACCTCCAATCCTCTTTTGCAGGAGCTTGCGGCAAAGGCCCCCGGCACTTTCCAGCACAGCCTGCAGGTGATGAACATGGTAGATGCCGTGGGGCGCGCCACGGATGCAAACGTGCAGCTTCTACGCGCTGCGGCCCTTTACCACGACCTTGGAAAAATGCAGAATCCCATGTGCTTCGTGGAAAACCAGAGCGCACACCCGGAGGCCGCGAAATACCACGAAGGCAAGTCCTACAAGGAAAGCGCCATAGATATCATCCGCCACGTGGATGACGGCCTTGCAATTGCGCAGGAAAACCGTATTCCCAATGAGATCCAGGCGTTTATCCGTACCCATCACGGAACTTCGCCCGCCGGATTCTTCCTTAATAAATACCTCAATGAGGGAGGGGATCCCGCAGATACGGCTGAATTCTACTATCACGGCCAGAAACCCACCACCAAGGAGGAAGTCATCCTCATGGTCTGCGACTCCATAGAAGCCGCGTCCAGGACCCTCAAGGATTTTTCGGCCGAATCCTGCGACCGCTTTGTGGAAGGCATAGTTGCAGGCAAGGAGAAAGCCGGTCAGCTGGAAGACGCCGACATCACCATCCACGACCTCAACCTCATGAAACGCATGCTCAAGACCTACATCCAGCAGATTTATCACGGGAGGGTGAGCTATCCCAAGCGCAGAGGTTGATTCTTCGGCTTTTTTTTCCTATCTTTGCCGCCCCAAATGAATTAATAATCTTAAATATACTATGAACGTAACTAAAAATCAGCCCGATGCCCTGAATTACCAGGTTACCATCGAGATTGCGGCCGCAGATTATCAAGAGCCGCTGAAAAAGCGCCTCAACGAATACCGCCGCAAGGCCGACATCAAGGGTTTCCGCCGCGGAATGGCTCCCATGAGCCTCATCCAGCGTTTTTACGGAGACCAGGCCCTCTATGAAGCTGTCAACGGTATGGTAGGTACCTCCCTTGACAATTTCATCAAAGAGGAGAAAATCCGCATCGTAGGTGAGCCCATGCCCTCAGAGGACCAGCCCCAGCTTTCATGGAAGGCCGGTGAGGATTTCACATTCAAGTTCGACATCGCCCAGACTCCGGAGATTAACTTCGAGGTAAGCAAGGAGGACAAGATTCCCTACTACGACATCAACATCACCGCCGCAGAGCGCAAGGCCACCCGTGAAGGAATGCTCCAGCAGTACGGTTCCCTGCAGGAAGGGGGGAAGGCCGGAGAGAATGACTACATCGTAGCCGACATCGAAAACGAGGGCCACAAGGCCGAAGGCGTGTATGTGTCCATCTCCAATGTGGCCGAAGAAGCCCGCGGGGCTTTTCTAGGCAAGAAGGCCGGAGAGAAGTTTGACGTGGATGTGAACCAGGCTTTCGCCAACGAGACAGACCGTGCAGCAATGCTGAAGGTTGACAAAGCCCAGCTTGCAACCCTCAACCCCATGTTCACTTTCACCGTTGTGAACGTCAAGACTTACGTTGCTGCAGAATCCAACCAGGAAACCTGGGACAAGATGTTCGGTGAGGGCGCAGTTACCTCCGAAGAACAGTTTGACGCCAAGGTTGAGGAGCGCATCAAGGCTAATCATGAGCAGGATGCCAACTACCGCTTCGGCACTGATGTCCGCAAATACTTCATGGACAAGGCAGCCCTTGAACTCCCCGAGGCCTTCCTCAAGAGGTGGCTCGTCTATGCCAACGAAGGCAAGTTCAGCGCAGAGCAGGTGGAGAAAGAGTTCCCTGCATTCTTGGAGGACTTCAAGTGGCAGCTTGTGCGCGGCTACATCATGCAGAAATTCGGCCTCAAGGTATCCCGCGAGGATGTTAAGCAGGCCGCTCTCTCCTATGTGGCTTACCAGTACGCTATGTACGGCATGGGCGGTGTTCCCCAGAATCTCATCGAGTCTTCCGCAGAGAACATGCTCCAGGACCAGAACCAGTACAGGCGCCTTGAGGAGCAATGCGAAGACAACGCCGCAATTGCCCGCGTCCGCGAGGAAGTAACCCTCCAGACCAAGAAAATCTCCATGGACAAGTTCCGTGAACTGAAATAATATTCCCCCCAACGCACCCGAAAGTCCCTCCCTCGAGGGGAGGGATTTAGGGAGGGGGTAACGTTAAACGATTTCTCGCTTTTTGATATGTCTGAATTTGAGAAATACGCTGTGAAAGCGAGGGGCATCAGTTCGATGACCCTTTCTCGTTATTCGTCGGTGTATGACGGATACATCAACCCCACCATTACGGAAGAGCGCAAGCTCAACGTAGCCCAGATGGA
>JAFVDC010000088.1 GCA_017478685.1 Bacteroidales bacterium
AGGCTCGCAACAAATATACATACTTCGCTTCAAAGGCTAAGAAGGAAGGCTACAACCAGATCGCTGCCATTTTCGAAGAAACTGCCGGAAATGAAAAAGAACATGCGAAGATTTGGTTCAAACTGCTGAACGGCGGTGAAATTCCCGACACCATCGCCAACCTGGAAGCTGCCGCTGACGGCGAAAACTACGAATGGACCGACATGTACGCCCGCATGGCCCGCGAAGCCCGCGAGGAAGGCTTCGATGAGATTGCCGCCAAATTCGAGATGGTTGGAGAGATTGAGCGCCACCATGAGGAGCGCTACCTCAAGCTCCTTGAGAACGTAAACGGCAAGAAGGTGTTCTCCAAGGACGGTGACGCCATCTGGCAGTGCGCCAACTGCGGTCACATTGTGGTTGGGAAAGAGGCACCGGACGTATGCCCCGTGTGCAATCACCCCCAGAGTTACTTCCAGGTTCTTGCACAGAACTACTAATAATAAAGGCCCGCAAGCGCGGGCCTTTATTATTGAACAAGTATAACTCTTAGTAAGTTACAACGGGCTCAAGTTCCTTGGCAAGGTCAATGTACTTCTGGATTTCCTTTTCTACGGGAGTACGCTTGCAAAGGTGCTTTGCTTCATTGACCTCAAGCATTTTGGCTGCGAGGTTGGCAGCATTGCGGTTGCGGAGTTCCTTGACGGTGTCTACACCGGCGGCCTCAAGGAGTTCTGAGAACTGAGGGCCGACACCCTTGATACGGAAAAGGTCTGCGTGGTTTACCCAGGTGAGGATGAGGTCTCCGCGGATACCGGTTTGCTCTTCCAGGGCCTTGCGGCCTTTAGGGGCAGCACCCTTCTCAAGAAGCTGGTCTACTGTTTCAATACCTGCAGCAACGAGTTTTTCTGCATAAACGGGGCCGATTCCCTGAATGTCAATGATTTTGTAAGCCATAGTATTTTAATTATTAATTGGTTGTGCTGTGTTTCATTTCTCAAATATAAAAATAAATTCTCAAAAAAGGAAATTTTTTCATATATTTGCAGCTGTAAGGTATTAAACAATGGAAACATATCCTTTGGAAGCCCAAAAAATTTATTATTCCTCTGACCTTCTTACCCTGGACTGTGAAAACGGCCCGGAGACCTTGAAGATTGGAGAATGGCTGCTGAAGGATCCCGTTCGCATTCACCGCATGATAGTGAAGGAGAAAGCCTTGCAGGTAGACCAGCTGGAGGTTTTCGCACCCCTTGTGTCCAAGCTTCGCCGCGCAGACTACGAATACTACCGCCGCATAACAGGCCTCAAGATGCTCATAGACTTCCCCGGATACAGCTCCGAAGTCGAGGCCCGCATTCCCTATGACACAGACCCCATCGCTTTCTACAAATGGTGGCGCAAAGGAAAGAACGAAAACAAAGTGTATCTCTCCCCCGCATACCAGTTCAAGCTCTTCCAGAAAGTTGCCAAGATGGAGCCCAAGGTCATGCTCAAAAAGGACATAGAGTTCGTAAAAACCTTCTGAATGACAGTCCCCGAAATTATGGCAGTCCCCACAGCCCCTTCAAGGGAGGAGCTTGTGAGGGACGTTTGGGACAACGACTACTGTCTCAGTTACTCTGAAGACGGCACCAGGCTTCTGGACGCCGAAAATTTTCCCTCTGAAGTAACCGTAAAAGAGGGTTGCAGGGTCATCTGCGACAACGTTTTTGCATTCCAGGACTACATGGCCGAAGTAAAAATCGGCCAGGAAATCCCCTTGGAGCAGCGCAGTTCCTATCTTGAGAAGATCCATCTTCCCTCCACACTCACGCACATAGGCGCCTGCGCCTTTGCCGAATGCGGGGAACTCATAACCATAAAACTTCCCGGGGGCCTTCTTTTCATTGGGGCATCGGCCTTTGTAGACTGCTGGCAGCTTGAATCCGTAAACATTCCCGCAGGTTGCAGGATTATCGGCCCGGGAGCATTCCAGGGCTGCATAAACCTATTCAGGGTAAGGCTGGGAAAATCCGTCGAAACCATTGGAGAGGATGCCTTTGACGACTGCGAATCCCTGGAGGAGGTAATAGTCCCCAAAGGAATGAAAGACCACTTCAAAGCACTTTTGCCAAAGCGTATCCATAAATACATAAAAGAGAAATGACCGGACAACAACTGAAAGTCCCGGAAGCCGGAAAGCTTCTGGAAACGCTGCTGACCCTTCTCCCCGAGAGGTCCCGCACAAGCATAAAGACCATGCTCTCAAAGGGCCAGATCCTCATAAACGGGGAAGGCGTCACCGCTTTTGACCATCCCCTCAGGAAAGGCGACACCATCACGGTGCTTGCCAAAGGCATCTCCATAGCCCGTGCAATGCGCTCAGATGCCCGTGAGACAGTTGAGAAGGCCGGCGTCAAAATCTACTTCGAGGACCCCGACTACATAGTTGTGGAAAAACCCTCCGGCATGCTCACCGTTTCCAGCGGCAAGGAGAAAAACACCCTCTACTCCCTTCTCAACGCGTACATAAAGCTCAATGCCCGCATGCAGCGCAAGGAAGACCTCATTTCCGGAGTGGAGCCCAACCGTGAAACCGCAAAGGTGTGGATAGTCCACCGCCTGGACCGCGGGACTTCCGGTGTGCTGGTGTTTGCCAAGAACGAGCGCGCAAAGGACATTCTCCAGAGCAAGTGGAAAGAACTTGTGGCCGAAAGAAAATACGTGGCCTGGCTTGAAGGCTCCCTGGAATCCGATTCCGGCGCCGTGCAAAGCTGGCTTATGGAAAACCCTAAGTCCATGAAAATGAAATCCTTCAAGGAGGAGGTGAAAGACGGCCAGCTTGCCATAACTCACTACAAGGTGCTTGAGCGCACACGCCGTTACACCCAGGTGGAATTCTCGCTTGAGACCGGGCGCAAGAACCAGATCCGCGTCCATGCGGCCGAAGAACTTGGGCATCCCGTTGCCGGCGACGAAAAATACGGCGCCGAAACCAGTCCCATCCGCCGTCTTGCCCTCCATGCCACCACCCTGGTGTTCCGAAACCCCATTTCCGGGAAAATGCTCAGGTTCACCTCTCCCCTCCCCGAATCCTTTAACAAGTTCCTCAGATGATTGAAAGAAAGATAATTGCGCCGGAGTCTCCCCGCGCCGTAATTGTGCTTGTGCACGGAATGTCGGAGCACAAGGAACGCTACTACCCTTTCATGAACTACCTTTCGGAGTCCGGCTATGCCACGGTCATCGCCGACACCCGCGGCCACGGCCCCTCATGCCCTCCGGAGGACCTTGGATGGTTTGGAAAGGACGGGGCCAGTACGGTAATAGAGGACACCGCAGCCCTTATAAAATATGCAAAGGAAAGCTGGCCAGGCCTCAAGGTGTTCCTCCTTGGCCACAGCATGGGCTCCATGACAGTGCGCTGTATTCTCAAACGCCATCCGGAACTGATTGACGGCCTTGTGGTAGTTGGAAGCCCTTCCTGGAACCCCGCCACCCCCGCCGGGATCTTCCTAACAAAGGTGATGGCCCTTTTCCGCGGAGACCGTTTCCGCTCCAATTTGGTAACCGGCATGATGTTCTCCGAATGCATCCGCCGCTTCAAGGATGAGCCCCTCCATAACGCCTGGCTCTCAACGAATTACGGCAATGTAGAGGAATACAACGCAGACCCCCTGTGCGGCTTCAAGTTCACCCTCAACGGCTACCGCACCGTAATGCAGCTCATGGCCGAAACTTACAGCCCCAAGGGCTGGGCCCCCGCTACCGGCATCCCCGTGCACTTTGCCTCCGGAGAAGACGACCCCTTCATAAATACGCCGGAAGATTTTCGGAAGGCAGTGGAATTTGTCCGCTCAAACGGCTACAAGGACGTAAGTTCCACCCTTTACAAAGGGATGAGACACGAAATCCTCAACGAGGTAAACCGTGAACTTGTTTGGGCCGACATTAAAATAACATTTGACAAGTGGCTGTAGTTTCCCGGTTTTCCCGCGTAGAACGCCTTGTAGGTGAAGATGGGCTTTCCCGCCTGGAGAACGCTCGCGTAATCCTTTTTGGCGTTGGCGGGGTTGGAAGCTGGTGTGCCGAATCACTCGTAAGAAGCGGAATAGGGCATCTTACCATTGTGGATCCGGACCTTGTGGATGTAACCAACATTAACAGGCAGCTCCCTGCCACATCCTCCACCGTGGGCCTTCCCAAAGTGGAAGTCCTAAAGGAAAGGCTTCTGGACATTAATCCCTCTTGCCAGATTACGGCGCTAAGGGAAAGATACAGTGCGGGTCCTAAGTGGGGCCTGGAAGGGTTTGACGTGGTTATAGACGCCATCGACTCCCTGTCCGACAAAGCCGCCCTCATCCTGGAAGCATCGGCCTCCACCGCCGCTTTTTTCTCATCCATGGGCGCTGCGTGCAAGATGGACCCCGGACAGGTCCGCGTGGCCGAATTCTTCTCCGTGAGAGGCTGTCCGCTGGGGGCTGCACTAAGAAAGAAACTGCGCCGTGAGGGCACTCTCCCCGCCAAACCGTTCATGTGCGTCTACGACGAAGAAGTGCTCCCGAACCTTGGTCCGGAGCAGGATCCCGGGCCCGGAAAAGCCATTGCAAACGGCACCATGGCGCATATTACGGGCATTTTCGGCTTCACTCTTGCGGGGCTTGCTATACGTGAGATTTTGAAAGATAAAGAATAATTGCTAACTTTCGGCATTATGGCAGACAAGAAATACATCATAAACTATCAGGAATTCTCCTCTCCGGAGGAAATGTCACCCCAGGACCAGGAACTTGTAGCAGCCGCCCTGGACGCCCAGAAAGGTAGTTACTCCCCTTATTCCCATTTCCAGGTGGGGGCCGCCCTCAAACTGGAAAACGGCTTGGTTGTTAAGGGCGCAAACCAGGAAAACGCCGCATATCCTTCCGGCCTTTGCGCAGAGCGTACCGCCATGTTCCATGCCGGCGCCGCATACCCGGATGTCCCCTTTGACACCCTTGCCATTGCAGGATCGGACCACGGGGTGCTCTGCGAGAGTCCCGCTTCCCCCTGCGGCGCCTGCCGTCAGGTAATGGCCGAATACCAGAAAAAGCACGGCAAGCCCTTCAACATCATACTTGTGGGCTCCAAACGCATCCGTAAATTCTTCAAAGTGGACGACGTCCTGCCGTTTATCTTCGATTCCTTGAAGATGGAATAGCGTAAAGTCAAAAATTATTGCTATCTTTGCATAGGGAAAGTCTTACACGACCAGCTCCCTCTGAATTCCCCCAGGGCAGGAATGCAGCAAGGGTAGGAGGTTGTAGCGGTGCGATGTCAAGGTGCTTTCCCTTTTTTTGTGCCCTAGCGTGAAGCGCAGTCCGGGCAAATTCCGTGAATGAGATAGCTTGAAGATGACGCCTGATAGCCCTCTGGGACATCTACAGGCGGCACGGGAACATCATGAAGGCAGTATGTCTTATGGCAGCGTGTGCAGTGGAAATGGACGTGGAGGTCGTCGTCGTGCTCTCCGGACGCATGGCAGAGTTCATAGCGCACGCCGTCTCCGCTGTCTTCAAGCACATGCACAAGATGCGCTTCGCGGAAAACGGTCAGCGTCCTGAAAATACTGCTCTTGTCTACGGTTTCCAGCCTTGTCTCAAGTTCCGTAAGGGACAGCGGCCGGCCGGCCGAAGACAGTTCACGCGCAACCAGGAGCCTGTTTGCCGTGGGTTTTATGCCGTGCTGCTGAAGTAAACTTTCCATTATCCCAAAAGCTCTTCAAATAGTGCCTTGCAGCGCCCGGGAACAATGATATGATGATTGCCGATGGGCTTTGTGAGGAAGTATTTCGCCTCCTCTGGCTTCACCTTCAGGACCACCTGTGTTCGGCAAAGATTGTCTTCGTACTGATTGTAGAGGAGCTGCCCTTCCGCGGCAAAGAAACGGTCCAGTTTGCCGGACACCTTGAAAACCGTTACGGGGCCTTCGGGGATCTCTCCGTGTATGCCTACTCCTATGCCGGACTCAAAGTGGGTGTCGTACTGCCAGTCCCTTACCATGTTGAAGGGAACGGTGCAGTGGGCAAAGAGAATCTCTCCGGTTTCCACATTTATGCGGGAAGGGTTTGCCTGGAATCCGGTAAAGCCGGTAAGGGCCTGTGAAATCATCATGGAAAGAAGGGCGGGAACGTCTCCTTCGCAGGAAGCCGGGAAGCCGTCCGCGTTGAATGACGCAAGGGCCAGACAGCCTGTATTTTTGACACTTGTCAGAAGGTCAAAGCATCTGAGTGTAAGCGCATTGAGACTGTGCTTTGAAACAATTGCTTTAAGCGCGTGATACACCTGCGTAGCACCGGGATACGAGGCCCTTACATTGTCTGCCATAGGGACTTCCGCGGGGGCTTCATCGGCCTTGGAAGAGGCTATTTCCTTGAGGAGTTCCTCCATTGGGATTGACTCCAGGCGGGCGCCGATGCGGTCCATGACCGACACTGGGTCTGCGTGGGAAGAGATGAGCCAATCCGAAGGCTCCCCTATTACGCCTATCCTTGAACCGCTGAGTTTCTGCCTTGCCAGGGCCACCGTCTCCAGCACGCCAATCCTGCCCCTAAGGTATTCCGGAGTGCCGTGGAGAACTTCTCCCTTAAGGCCCTGCTGGTTCAGGTATGACAGGATTTCCAGCGACGCTGCAAGGGAATTGCTTTTTCCGGAAGTAAGGAGGTAATACCTCTCTATGCCCCTTGACAGGAATTCCGGGAGAAGGCTCTTGAAAATGCCCTCTGCGCCGCCTGTACGCACATATATTATGTCAAGGGTATGCGTGCCGAAGTCCTGGAAACCGGTTCCGCGGAAATCGTATCCGCCGTCAGGGAAAATACCGGAAAGGAATTCATCGCTTAAACGGGATACCTCATTTTCGTTGTGTAGGCCCGATGTAATAGTGTATATTGCAGTCATAGTGCAAATTTAAAAATAATTTTAGTATATTTGAAGATTAAAGTAGTAAACAGTTATGAAACGTATTCTTATCAGCCTCACAGCACTTGTTTCGGCAATCAGTATTTGCGCCCAGGAAACTCCCCAGTGGGTGCGCCGCAGCGCCATCTCCCCGGACGGCAAAACCATAGCCTTCAGTTATAAGGGAGATATTTTCACTGTTCCCACAGAAGGCGGCCAGGCCCTCCAGATTACATCCAACAGGGCCTATGAGTCGGACCCTCTCTGGACCGCAGACGGCGGCAAGATTGTCTTCAGCTCCTACAGGGAAGGCTCCAAGGATATTTTCATCACGGGCAAGGACGGCGGCGCTCCAACCCGCCTCACTACAATGCCCGGCACCGAGACTCCCCTTGCGGTTTCCCCGGACGGCTATGTTTACTACAACTGGTACACAACGGCTCTCCAGAGTCCCGGCTTTGACGGCTTCCCCGGAGACCCTGCCCTTTACCGCACTCCCCTTTCCGGCGGCGCCCCTGAACTTGTGACATCGCTCACCATCTGTGGCATGAGCATAAGCCCTTCCGGAACCATCCTCTATGAAGATTGGAAAGGCTATGAAGACCCTCTGAGGAAGCATCACACTTCTTCCGTCACAAGGGATATCTGGAAATGGGACGGAAAAGCCGCCTTCACCAAACTCACAACCTATAACGGAGAAGACCGCAACCCTGTTTTCGGCCCGGATGGAGATACTTTCTACTATCTCAGCGAGGAAGGCGGAAGCAATATAAATGTTTGGAAATCAAGCGTTTCTAATCCCTCATCTAAGATAAGGCTCACCTCCTATGACAAGAATCCCGCGCGTTTCCTTTCCGTGGCAAATGACGGTACGGTGTGCTACTCATACAACGGAGAACTCTATACCATAAAGGGCGGCCAGAACAATAAGGTGGCCATTACAGTCCTTCGCGACGAACCCGAAAAAGCCGTGAACCAGATGCAGATGAAAAGTGCTTCGGCCATGGCGGTTTCCCCTAACGGAAAAGAGATTGCACTTGTTATAAGGGGAGACGTCTTTGTAACCAGCGTAGACTACGCCACCACGCGCAGAATCACCAATACCCCTGAGCAGGAGCGCGGCGTAAGTTTCTCCAAGGACGGCCGGGAGCTTTACTACGCTTCTGAAAGAAACGGCTGCTGGAGCATCTACAAGAGCACTCTCACCAATAAGGATGACAAATATTTCACCTACAGCGCCTCCTTCAAGGAAGAGCGCGTAAGCCCGGAGGGAGAGACCTCCTTCCAGGTCCAGGTCTCCCCTGACGGAAAGCATATCGCCTACCTCCGTGACCGTACGGAACTTGTGGTGATGCCCGCTTCCGGCGGCAAGCCCAAGAGCCTGTTCAAGGACATAAACTATTCGTACTCAGACGGAGACCAGCACTTTGCCTGGAGCCCTGACAGCCAGTACATCCTTGCAAACTGGCAGGAAGGCGGCGGCTGGAACAACGAAGACGTTGCCGTGATTGAGGTCCAGAGCGGAAAAATCACCAACCTTACCCGCAGCGGCTACTCCGACGGCGGTTTCCGCTGGGCCCTTGGCGGCAAGGCCATGACATGGGAATCCGACAAAAACGGTTACCGCAGCCACGGCAGCTGGGGTGCCGAATCCGACATCTACATCATGTTCTTCGACTCCAAGGCGTACGCCGAATTCGGCCGCAGCAAAGAGCAGAAAGAGATAGACAAGATGCTCCTTGGAGAGAAGAAGGCCGAAAAAGAGGAAAAGAAAGCCCAGAAGGATTCCGTAGCCAAGAAGGTGGAAAAGATTGAGCTGGACCTCGAGAACAGGGACCTCAGGGTAAGACGCCTCACCCGCTTTTCAAACATGATGGGAGACCATTTCCTTACCCCTGATGGAAGCAAGCTCTATTTCACCCAGCGCCTTGAAAAAGGCTACGACCTCTGCGCCCTTGACATTGAAAAGGGAGATATCTCCGTTGTGAAAAAGGGCGTGATGGGAAGCTTCACCCCTTCCCCGGACGGCAAGTTCATCTTCATCTTCCGCGGCTCCCAGCTTTCAAAACTCGACATTGCAACCGGCAAGGACAAGCCCGTGAGCTTCTCCGGAGACTACGAGTTCAAGCCCCAGCCGGAGCGCGAATACATCTTTGAACACTGCTGGAAGCAGGTTAAGGAAAAATTCTACGACCCTGCCCTCCACGGCGTTGACTGGCAGTACTACCACGACAATTATGCCGCCAAACTCCCGTTCATCAACAACGACTTCGACTTCACCGACATGCTCTCCGAAATGCTTGGAGAACTCAACGGTTCCCACACCGGGGCTCGCTACCGTGCCACCGGAGGCCATCAGCTTGGGCATATCGGCATACTGGCCGATACCGAATATAAAGGCGACGGCATAAAGATAGCCGAAGTCCTTCCCGGCGGCGCCCTCAATCTCATGGACCCCGACATCAAGGCCGGAGACATTATTTTGGCCATTGAAGGCCATGAAATAAAAGCCGGAGAAAACTGGCTGGAGAACCTCTACGACAAGGTTGACAAGAAGATACTCCTTAGCATCAAGGCTTCCGGCAAGAAGAAGGAACTCTTTGTCACTCCCACCGCTACGGACGCCCCGCTCCTTTACAAGCGCTGGGTGCGCCAGAGAGAGGAAATGGTGGAGAAACTCTCCGGCGGAAAGGTTGGCTACGTGCACATCCAGGGCATGGACTCCCCCAGCTACCGTGAACTCTACTCCAAGGCACTTGGCAAATACCGTAACTGTGAAGCCCTCATAGTTGACACCCGTCACAACGGCGGCGGCTGGCTCCACGACGACCTTGTAACTTTCCTTGGCGGAAAAGAGTACTGCCTCTTCACTCCCCGCGGCCAGTATATCGGCCACGAGCCCTTTAACAAATGGACAAAGCGCTCCTGCGTCCTCATTGGAGAAGACAACTACTCAGACGCTTCCGGTTTTCCTTACGCTTACCGCAGCCTTGGCCTTGGAAAGCTTATAGGCGCCCCCGTTCCCGGCACCATGACGGCTGTGTGGTGGGAGAATCAGGTAAACGGTCTCATTGTCTTTGGTATCCCTCAGGTGGGTAACTTCGGCGTAAAGGACCAGACCTACATCGAGAATTTCCAGATAGAGCCCGACATCCTCATCTACAATGATCCCGCTTCCACGCTCAGCGGCCGTGACCTCCAGCTGGAAGCCGCTGTTAAAGAAATGCTCAAATAATGGACAAGAAACTAGTCATAATCCCAACATACAACGAAAAAGAAAACATCGCAGACATTATCAATGCGGTGTTTTCCCTTGACGGAAACTTTCACGTACTTGTAATTGACGACGGTTCCCCGGACGGCACTGCCGCCATCGTTAAGGGGCTGATGTCGGAGGGTGACATCAGACTGCACCTTATAGAGCGCAGCGGCAAGCTGGGGCTTGGAACGGCGTATCTGACCGGGTTCAAATGGGCCCTGGAGCATGGCTACGACTACGTTTTTGAGATGGACGCGGACTTTTCCCATGACCCCAAGGACCTTGTCCGGCTATATAAAGCCTGTGCCGATGACGGCGCAGACCTTGCCATAGGCTCCCGCTACTGCAACGGAGTCAGCGTGGTAGACTGGCCCATGAGCCGGATTGTAATGAGCTACTTTGCATCGGCCTATGTACGCGGGGTGCTTAGGATGCACATCTACGACACCACCGCCGGCTTTGTGTGCTACAGCCGGAAAGTGCTGGAGAAGATGGACCTTGACGCAGTAAAGATGAAGGGCTACGGCTTCCAGATAGAGATGAAATACACCGCCTGGAAACTTGGCTTCAAGCTCAAGGAAGTCCCCATCATCTTCACAAACCGCCAGAAGGGCACATCCAAAATGAGCGGCGGCATCTTCGGCGAAGCCTTCTGGGGCGTCCTGGCCCTGAGGTTCAGGCGTTTTTAGGTGTGAGGGCAACGAATTACACATAAAACGCCTTTTTCGTGTGATTCATTGCCCAAATGGGCAGCGAATCACGCAAAAATGGGCAAAAACGTGTTG
>JAFVDC010000010.1 GCA_017478685.1 Bacteroidales bacterium
AGATGGATGTTTTCTCCCGCCTCATGATGGACCGCATCATTTTCCTTGGCGTTCCCATCGACGACGACGTTGCAAACATCATCCAGGCCCAGCTTCTTTTCCTTGCTTCCAATGATTCCAATGCCGATATCACCATGTACCTCAACACCCCCGGCGGTCAGGTTACAAGCGGCCTTGGCATCTACGACACCATGCAGCTGGTACAGCCCGACGTAGCCACCGTGTGCACGGGAATGGCCGCCTCTATGGGTGCCGTCCTCCTCTGCGCAGGTGAAAAGGGCAAGCGCAGCGCGCTCCCTCACAGCCGCGTCCTTATCCACCAGCCCCTTGGCGGTGCTCAGGGCCAGGCAACGGAAATCCTCATTGCCGCAAAGGAGATTGAGAAAACCCGTACGGAGCTCTTCAACATTATCTCCGAGCACACCGGCAAGCCCTACAAGAAGGTTGCCGAAGACGGCGAGCGCGACTACTGGATGACCGCCCAGGAAGCCCTGGAATACGGCATGGTAGACGAAATACTCCGTAAGCGTCAGAAGTAATGGCCGGAAAGAAGTCTCATAACCACTGCATGTTCTGCGGCCGCCCGGACAGTGAAGTCCCGTTCCTCCTGCAGGGCATGGACGGTTACATCTGCTCCGACTGCGCAAAGCTTGCCGCCGACTATGTAAAGGAGATAGAAGGGGAAGGGAAGGGAAAGTCCGGCAAACCGGCTCCTGCCTTGGGCAAGGCCCCCAAGCCCCAGGAAATCAAAGAGTATCTGGACCAGTATGTGATTGGCCAGGACCGCGCCAAGAAGGTGCTGTCCGTTGCGGTGTACAATCACTACAAGAGGGTTCAGCACACTTTGATTGACCGGCCCCAGGACGGCGTGGAGCTGGAAAAGAGCAACATCCTCCTCGTTGGCCCCACCGGAACCGGCAAAACCCTCCTTGCGCGCACCATTGCAAAGATGCTGGACGTGCCGTTCACCATTGTGGATGCCACTGTTCTCACAGAGGCCGGCTATGTGGGTGAAGACGTTGAGAGTATCCTCACAAGGCTCCTCCAGGAGGCCGATTTCGACCTGGAGAAGGCCGAACGCGGCATTGTGTTCATTGATGAAATTGACAAGATTGCCCGTAAATCCGACAACCCGTCAATTACCCGCGACGTTTCCGGTGAGGGCGTGCAGCAGGCTATGCTTAAACTCCTTGAGGGAAGCATAGTAAACGTGCCTCCAAAGGGTGGCCGCAAGCACCCCGAGCAGGAGTTTATCCACGTGAACACCCAGAACATCCTCTTTATCTGCGGTGGCGCTTTCGAGGGTATTGAAAGGCACATCGCCCTCAGGAAGAACACCCAGATCATAGGCTTCGGCGCAGAGGAAAAACAGCGTATCGCCAAGGACAATCTCCTTGAGTACGTAGATGCCATGGACCTCAGGGCCTATGGCCTCATCCCGGAAATCGTGGGCCGTCTGCCGCTTGTCACATACCTTGACCAGCTGGACCGTGATTCCCTGAAGCGCATTCTCACAGAACCCAAAAACGCCCTCCTGAAGCAGTACGAGAAGCTTTTTGAGATAGACGGCATGAAGCTGGAGATTGAGCCCGAGGTCCTGGACCTTATAGTGGATACCTCCATAAAGAACAAACTTGGCGCCCGCGGCCTTCGCTCAATCTGCGAAAAAATAATGGGAGACGCCATGTTTGAAGCTCCGTCATCCAAAAAGAAAGTGTTCAAACTCACTCTGGATTACGCCAAGCAGCGTCTGGAGAAATAAAAAAAGACCGGTTCCCCGGTCTTTTTTTGTGAGGACACGCAGATTTGAACTGCGGACCTCTTGCCTGTCAAGCAAGCGCTCTAAACCAACTGAGCTATGCCCTCGAAATGGATTGCAAAGTTATACAAAAAATTATGATGTGCAAAATATTTTGCACTATATTTGCAGGTAAACTGCCTCGTATGAAAAGAATTTTTACCATAGTTGCATGCGCGCTGCTCGCATTTTCGGCCTCGGCGCAGGATTATTCCTCTTATTACAGTAATCTTCCCATTGAGCTCAATGCTCCGGCACTTCCGGTTATTCCGGACTATACGGTGAGCCTCACCGATTTCGGCGGGGTGGGAGACGGAGTCTCTGACAATACCAAAGCCTTTGAAAAGGCAATTTCGGCCCTGAACAAGGCCGGCGGCGGGCATCTCAATGTTCCGGCGGGTATTTACCTGACAGGTCTTATCAGTTTCAAGGACCGCGTTGACCTTCATCTGGAGAAGAATGCCATGATTCTCTTCACTCCGGACAAGAAGCAGCACATAAAGAAGGACAAGGTGGCCCCCGGCATCACCGCCAGCAAACGCACGGATATCAGCATCACCGGAGAAGGCATCATAGATGGTAACGGAGAGTGGTGGAGAGGCGTCAAGCGCAGCAAGGTGAGCGATGTAGAGTGGAACGCCTTCAAACGCATGGGAGGAACCGTCACCCCTAAGGGAGACCTCTGGTATCCCTTTGACCTCAAGGCATTTGAGAATATTGCCGATACCTTTGAGGCCCAGGAGAAAATGCGCACTCACCTTATCAGGTTCACAGACTGTGAGCGCATTCTGGTGCAGGGCGTCACCATCCAGAATTCTCCCAAATTCCACCTGGTGCCCCAGCGCTGCAAGGACGTAACCATAGACGGCGTAACGGTTCGCTGCCCCTGGAATGCCCAGAACGGGGACGGCATAGACCTCATGAATTGCCGGAGGGTGCTTGTGGTTAACAGTACCGTGGATGTTGGAGACGACGGAATATGCCTTAAGGGCGGCGCCGGTGAGTCCGGAGTAAAGGCCGGCCCGTGTGAGGATATACTTATCAGAGATAATGTTGTTTATCATGCACACGGCGGTTTTGTGATCGGCTCCGAATTCTCCGGTGGTATGAACAAGATAGTGGTAAAGGAAAATACTTTCTCCGGAACAGATACCGGCCTCAGGTTCAAGAGCGCTCCGGAACGTGGCGGAAAAACCTCAGACCTTTGGATTTCAGATATTTACATGAGCGATATCCAGGGAGAAGCCCTTGTATTTGAAACCACTTACGCAGACCGTCCGGTTGGAAGGGACGATGCCGTTGCCGCAGAATCTGATTCCTTTGTGCCGGAATTCACGGATATACATATCTCCAATGTAGTTTGCCGTGACGCCCGCGTTGGCGTAAAGGCCGCCGGAACAATTGAGATGATTCACGACATCACCCTTGAGAACTGCGTCTTCTTCTATACGGAAGAAGCATTCCGGATAGATGATCCCGGAATGCTTCAGAGTAAGAATGTGCAGTATATTACCTACAGGTAATCCTCAAAATACTGTGTAACTTTGTCCATGAGATGAATTCGGTTTCGGCCGAAGACATTGTGCTTTGCCGTGGGGTAGGGGAAGTAGTCTACGGGAATTTCAAGGTCTATGCACTGCTGGATGAAACTCAGGCTGTGCTCCCATACCACGGTGTCGTCCATGGCGCCCTGGCAAATCAGGAGTTTTCCCTTGAGGTCTTTTGCCTTGCCGATGAGCGATGTGGAGGCAAAGCCCTCCGGATTGGTTTCCGGAGTGTCCATGTAGCGCTCTCCGTACATGATCTCATACCACTTCCAGTCAATTACGGGACCTCCGGCTACGCCCACTTTGAATACATCGGGGTAGGTGGTCATGAGGCTTATGGTCATGAATCCGCCATAGCTCCAGCCGTGTACTCCAATGCGCTCCGAATCCACATAGGGGAGTTCCGTCAGGCGGCGGATGCCCACCATCTGGTCTTCCATTTCGGCCTTTCCGCACCGGCAGTTGATGGCCTTCTCAAAGGCGGTGCCGCGGTTGGATGTGCCGCGGTTGTCCTGGACATACACCATGTATCCCTTCTCGGCCATGAGCATTTCCCACATGCGGATATTCCCAAGCCAGCTGTCCTGGACCATCTGGGAATGAGGGCCGCCGTAAACGTAAACGATTAGAGGATACTTCTTTCCAGGGTCGAAATCCTTGGGATAAATGAGCCTGTAGTAGTTCTCAAAGGCGCCGTCTGCACTTGGAACGGTTCCAAGTTCCACCTTGCAGGAGGCGTATTCGGCCAGCGGGTCTTCTCCCTCATAAAGAAGTTCCGACGTTTTCCCGTCCGTGGTGCGTTTCCACATCTCGGTGGGCGTGGAGGTGTTGGAGAAGATGTCCAGGAACTCCTTGCAGCCGGGGTACAGCAGGACATTGTGCCAGCCGCGGCCGGAGGTAAGCTGCACGGGTTTATAGAACTTCGCTTTCTTTACGGCGTTCTTCTTTGGAACGTTCAGCCTTATCTTATAAAGGTGGTTCTGCACCGGGGAGTTTTCGGCCGAAGTATAGTAGACAAAGGTGCCGTCATTGTCCATATACTCAAGGTCTGCGCTGGCCGTAGGCAGATGGCGGATTGCGCCAAGGGTGTCGGCGAGATAGAGGTTCTTGAACCCGTTACGGTTGTCGGTTCTGTAAATGAAGACATCAGTTCGGCCCTTCACAAAGCGGATGGGGTCCTGTGGCTCAATCCAGGCGTCGTTGTCTTCCGTGAGGATGGTGCGCACAAACGATCCGTCAAGCGCCCTGTACTGGTTCAGCCTCATGTGGTGCTGGCTGCGGTCTACAACCTGCGTATAGACATACCTTGAATCCGGGCTCCAGGCAATGTTTGTGATGTATCTTTCGGCCGAAAAATCAGTGACATTTAGCCACACGGTGTTTTTGCTTTCCATGTGGAAAATGCCCACCGAGATATGCTCGGAGGCCATTCCGTTCATGGGATAGTATATCTCCTCAAGGGCGCCGGTGCGGGAGCCGATGTCAAGGAGCGGGAACTTTGTGACAGCCGTCTGGTCTTTCCGGTAGAAGGCCACCTTGGTGGAGTCCGGGGAAACATACCATCCGGCATCAATGCCGAATTCGTTGCGGCTTACGGTTTGGCCGTAAACTATGCCGGAGTTATTTGAAATGGCTATGTCCGTGACATTTCCGGTGGCGTTGTCCTTAACAAAAAGGCTATATCCGTCCTGGAAAACGGTGAACTTGTCCTCCGGCCGGGCCGGGAAATCCGGATACTTGTCCCTGGGGATACGGCTGTAGCCTACGCCCTTATAGATGGCCTCTTCCATTGTGAGGTCTTTCCCGGGATGGGCCTCACGGATGTCCAGGACGCTGTTTTGAGCAAAAAGTGCGCTGCCCGCAAGGACAGTGCACAGTAAGGTGAAAAGCTTTCTCATATTACTTTAAAGGAAGAAAGGATCTTCAACTTCTATGTTTCCGGGCTCAAGGGTAACTTTGTCTACCACGGATTTTTCATAGCCTCTCCAAGGGAGAGCGCCCTTGTACTCCTTGTAGTGGACGGTAACCTTGGAGCCGGTGAGCTGGGTGAGCTGTTCTGCAACTTCAGGGTCTGCCACTGAGAACTTGAAGTTCTTGGACTGGACGGTGCCCTGGGCGTTTTTGTTGCCGTAGCCGGTGAGGATAATCTCGCCTTCATAGGTTTTCCAAATGTAACCCGTATAGGTGAGGGAATTCAGTTCTCCGGTTTTGGTGCCGTCACTGAATACCCAGAAGAATTTGAAATAGAGGAAGCCTGCAAGTGCTGCAAGTACGATGAGGGTGACAAGGCCCCCGATAACTTTTCCGGTTCTAGCCATTTTTTTGCTGTTTTATTTCCACAAAGATACTAAAAATTCGTATCTTCGTGAACACTAAAACTGTGAACTATGTTTGATCTTGCAATTCTTGGCGGAGGCCCCGCCGGTTATGTGGCTGCAGAGAAGGCGGCAAAGGGCGGAATGTCCGTAGTACTGTTTGAAAAGAGGGAACTTGGCGGAGTGTGCCTCAATGAGGGCTGTATCCCCACTAAAACACTTCTGTACAGTGCCAAACTCTTCGATTATGCCCGTCACGGAGACAAATACGGGGTGTCTGTCTCAGATGCCTCCCTGGATTTTCCGGCCGTAATGAAGCGTAAGGAAAAGGTTGTGAAAAAGCTTGTGGGGGGTGTCCGCGTGCGCATGAGGGAGGCTGCCGTTGAGGTTGTGAAGGAAAACGCTTTCATAGAAGGCGAAGTTCCGGGAGGTTTTGCAATTTCGGCCGGTGAAGGCCGCTATGAGGCCGCACGGCTACTTGTATGCACCGGCTCCGAGGCCGCGGTGCCGCCCATCCCC
>JAFVDC010000089.1 GCA_017478685.1 Bacteroidales bacterium
ATAAAAGTTGTGGGAGGTGGTGGACTCGAACCACCGAACCCTGAGGGAGCGGATTTACAGTCCGCCGCAATTGCCACTATGCGAACCTCCCAATAATTAAGCTTTACAATATGTCAAAGCCCCTTTTTTGAGCCGATAGAGGGATTCGAACCCACGACCCCGAGATTACAAATCACGTGCTCTGGCCAACTGAGCTATATCGGCGATAACGAATCCTTCATCGCTGAAAGGACTGCAAAGGTAGAGACTTTTTTTGAATCTGCCAAACTTTTTTAAACATTTTTCATCATCTCCCTCAAAAGATCCAGGAGAGATTCGGTATCAAGGCCGCACTCTTCACGCTGGGACTTCTGGGTGTCCTGCACCACAAACCTGTCCGGAATGCCAACTCCCTTTATCACAGGGGCGTCCGGCATTGCGGCAAAGTATTCGCTTACGGCGCCGTACAGGCCTCCCTTGAGGCAGCCGTCCTCAACAGTAAGGATAGCCTTGTAGCCGGCCACTTCATCCATGATGTCGGGGTCCAGGGGCTTGAGGAAGCGCATGTCATAAACCGCGGGGCCCACCCAGTAATCGGTCTTGTGCCTCCTGGCAGCCTCAAGGGCCCTGTTTGCAACGGGGCCGATTGCCAGCACCGCAACGCCTTTCCCATCCATGAGCTTCTCACCTTTCCCTACGGGGAATGCCTGAGGTTCGGACTTCTCCCACTCCACGCCTTCTGCGGCGCCGCGGGGATAGCGGATGAAAAACGGCCCTCCGGGATACTCCAGGGCAGTGTACATGAGGCGCCTGAGTTCAAGTTCGTTGCGCGGGGCCGAAATCACCGCGCCGGGTATGCTGCGATATGCAGCCATGTCAAACGCTCCGGTGTGGGTGGCGCCGTCCTCCCCTACCAGGCCCGCCCTGTCAAGGCAGATGGTGACAGGAAGGTTCTGAAGCGCAACGTCGTGGATTATGTTGTCGTAGGCTCTCTGGGAGAACGACGAATAGATGTTGCAGAAAGGTCTGAGCCCGGCGGCGGCAAGGCCGGCGGAGAATGTCACGGCGTGGCCTTCCTCTATGCCGACATCGAAGAACCTGCCCGGGAAGACGTCCTGGAAGCGGTTCATGCCGCAGCCGCTTGCCATTGCGGGGGTGACGCCCACAACGCGGCTGTCTTTTCGGCCAAGCTCCACAAGCACCTTGCCGAAGATGTCCTGGTAGCGGTCCGGGGCGTTGACGGTCTTGATGCGGGTGCCGGTGGCGGCGTCGAACTTGCCGGGGGCGTGCCATGTGGTGGGATCTTCTTCTGCGGGGGCATAACCCGCACCCTTCTTGGTGTGGATGTGAAGGATCCTGGGACCATGGAGGTCCTTGATGCGGGAAAGGACGGAGACCATCTGGCCGATGTCGTTGCCGTCCAGAGGGCCGAAGTAGCGGAACCCGAGGGCCTCGAAGAGGGCGCCGCCGCTGCTTCTCACAAGATTTGCCTTGGTGTCCGTGACGCGCCTCTGAATCCAGTCCCTGAGGCGTCCTTCCCCAAGACGGTTCCAGATGCCGCGCTTCACCCTGTTGTAGGTTTGGGACGTAGTTACCTTGAGGAGGTAGTTGTGGAGGCCGCCCAGGTTGCCATCTATGGAGATGTCGTTGTCGTTGAGCACCACAAGGATGTCTGACTTGGAACTGCCGGCGTTGTTGAGACCCTCCCAGGCAAGGCCGCCGGTAAGGGCGCCGTCACCTATTACTGCTACGGACTTGTAGGCGGCTCCGGAAATCTTGGCGGCTTCGGCGTAACCAAGCGCAGCGGAGATGGATGTGGAGGAGTGGCCGGAGCCGAAGGCGTCGTAGGGGCTTTCGTCCATTTTGGGGAAGCCGCTTATGCCGTCGCGCATGCGATTCTTGCGGAAAAGTTCCCTTCGGCCTGTGAGGATCTTGTGGGCATAGGCCTGATGCCCCACGTCAAAGACAATCTTGTCCTGGGGCGTATTATAAATATAATGTAAGGCAACTATAAGTTCCACGGCACCAAGGCTTGCGCCAAGATGGCCGGGGTTCACGCTGCAGCATTCCACCATATAATCCCTAAGCTCTTTGCACACTTCCGGAAGTTTTCCGCGGGAGAGCTTGCGAAGATCCTGGGGCGAATCTATCTTTTCCAGCAGTTTATACATAGTTCCGCAAAGATAGGTATTTTTTGTGGAAAACCGCTAGTTGTTAGGTGCATCCAGCCGCAGTTCCGGGTGGCGGGCTGAAGTCCGGCGGAAGATGACAGCAACGGCAAGGGCGGCTATGCAAAGGCCGAAGAACATGAGCTCCACGGCGACGGGACCGCCGGCATCGGCCGAATGCGCACCAAGGATATTCCCGGCTATCATCTTGAAGCTGAGAAGCCCAAGGTTCTGCACCCAGTAGATGAGGGCGAATGTGGTTCCAAGCACCTTGTCCGGGACAATCTTGGGAACGGAGGGCCACAGGGCGGCGGGAACAAGGGAGTAGCCGAAGCCCAGGAACACCATGGCAAGGTAGCCCCAGAACGGGACTCCGGCAGGTGCGAAGGCAAGGATTGCATGGGCCACAAGCGACAGCACGGCGCCAAGGACCATCCAGCGGGTGCCCTTGCCGGCCTTGTCCACCATCATGCCGAAAAGCGGCGCGAAGATGACCGTGGAGAAAGGCAGCATGGATACTATCCAGCCTGCCGCCTGCGCGGGAATATCAAAACGGGGCACCAGGATTGCTCCGGCAAATTTCTTGAAGGCTATGATGCTGCTGTAGAAAAGTACGCACAGTAGCCCCAGGAGCCAGAAATTCTTGTTGCCAAGCACACTGAGCACGTCCTTGAAACGGAAAGTGTCTTCGTCTTTCCCCTGATGTTCCTCCAGGGAAGAGGCTTCGGACCGGTACGCTCCTTCGGAGCTATCCCTCCCAGACAAGTCTGGGCCCCTCCCGTTCACGAAGCCACGGGCGGCTACGCCGTCCGAAGCCTCTTCCCTGGAGGATCTATCACTGCGGGCATCAAGTGCCACGAAAACGGCCCAGAGAATGAGACCGAGGGCCATCAGGCCCATGCCAACCAGGGCGGGACGGGCGGTTTCGGCCAGGGTGTATACGTGGCCGGGGACCTGCTGCACAAGGCGGGGGCTGAGAACCAGCGCGAAGGCTGTCCCAAGGCGCGCTATGGCAAGCTGAAGGCCCATGGCAAGGGCCATCGGCCCTCCCTTGAACCATTTGGCGATTGAACGCGTGACGGCGGTTCCGGCAATCTCGGAGCCAAGGCCGAAGAGCATGGTGCCGGCATAGGCAAGTTTCAGGGCCGCGGAGCCGCCCTGAAGCACGGCCCATGTGACCATTCCGGCGCCAAGCACCATCATGCCCACAAACAGGGAGCCGCTGATGCGTACGCCCCACTTGTCAAGAAGGATGCCGCCTATTACCAGGCCGCCGAAGACGCACAGCACGCTGTAGCCGCTGGTGTAAAGGCCGTAGCCCGCGGCGTCCCATCCAAGCTGAGTAAGGGAAGGGTTCTCAAACAGGTAGGAGATGCTGGAGAACATGTCGTCGAAGTAGTACGATGCGAACATCGGCACTACCAAACAGGCCAGCGCTATCCAAGCAGCCGGCCTGTAAAAGGATTTGCGGGCGGAAGCCATATTACTGTTCCGCTTTCACGATATTAGGCTCTTCAAGGCCGAGGTGCTTCTTTGCATCCAGGGCTTTGAGGTATACAGCCACGATGAGGGCCAGGATTCCGAATCCGGCGAAGATGATGAGCGGAATGGTATAATTGTAAGGAATGAATTCCGCACCGGCCTGCTGGGCAGCAATGACTGCCGGATTGTTTGCGTTTGCACTCTGAAGGACAGAACCTATGAGAAGGGGCACAAAGCACAGGCCGATATTCTGCACCCAGAAAATGAGATTGTAGGCGCTGCCAAGGATTTTCTCGGGGATGATCTTGGGAACTGAAGGCCACAGGGCGGCAGGAACAAGCGCGAAGCTGATACCCAGGATGACGATTGTGGAGTATGCAAGGAACTTGCTGTGCGTTGCAGGAAGCGCGAATGCAAAAATCAGGTGGCAGGCGATAAGGAGCAGCGAACCCCAGATGAGCATGGTTGCGCCCTTTCCTTTGTGGTCCAGGAATGCACCCAGGAAAGGAGTGACGATGGCGGCGCCGATAGGGAACCAGCGGAAGATGTTGGCCGCCTGCTGAGGGGTCATGTCTCCGATATTGCACTGCAGCATGTTGGCGCCGTAGCGCTGGAACGGGAATATGGCGCTGTAATAGAGCACGCAGAGGATGGCAACCGTCCAGAAGCTCTTGCTGGAGAACACCTTTCCAAGGTCGCTGATGTGGAATTCGTCCTCTGGATTGCGCTCTTCCTTGGCCTTGACAAGGCCGGCGTCAATAAGCTGGGTATCGAACTTCCTGTCCATGAAGCTGAATACAATCCAGTTGATTACACCGACAAGAAGGAGCACGGTGCAGAAGCCCACCGGGGCTGCGATTGTGCCAAGTTTGGCTGCGATTGCGGGGGAGATGCTGAAGATTGCGAACACGCCCACGCGTGCGATGGCCATCTCAATGCCCATTGCAAGGGCCATTTCCTTGCCCTTGAACCAGTTGGCAATGGCCTTTGACACCGTGGTGCCCGCCATTTCGCAGCCGCACCCGAACATCATGAATCCAAGGCAGGCGAGCTTGGCGCTGCCGGGAAGGTCTGTCCACCATGTACCAAGCCATGCGTTGAAAGCCGTGGTCTGGAACCAGTCCGATACTGCTATGTATTTGATTGCGGCGCCGCAGAACATTAGGCTGGAAGAGAGTATGCCGGTGAACCGCACGCCCATCTTGTCCAGGATGATGCCGGCCAGGATAAGGAAGCCGCACACGTTGAGGATGTACTCGGAGGCGGCGTATGTGCCGAACACGTGGGGCGTCCAGCCCCTCTGCTGCTCCACAAGGCTCTGGAGCGGGCTCATTACATCTACGAACATGTAGCCGAAGAACATGGCCAGGGCAACCAGTATGAGTGCCGACCAACGGGCTACGGGATTGTCGTTCAGGAGTTTGTACACTTTTTCTGACATTTTCAGTAGCTTTTTTGTTTTACGAGGTGTAAAAATAGTGATTTTTTGCGGAATAATCTTATTCGCCAACTCTTTTCCCTCATTTTTGCCCTTTCCCAATTAACATTCGGCCACAAAAAACGTCATAAACGTGGACGGAGCCGCCAAAATCTCCGGCCCGGCCACAAAAAACGCCATAAACGTGGACGGAGCCGGCAAATCATGGTTCCGCGTAGCGCATTGGCAAAGATTTTGCAAAAATGTTTGGCGGTTTGAAAAAACCGTGATATCTTTGCAGTGTAATAGAATACTAATACAGCAGAAATGGCGCTCATAGAGCTAAGAGACATAAACAAGACCTACGACAACGGACAGCCGCTTCACGTGCTCAAGGGAATCAATCTTGACATAGAGCGCGGAGAGTTCGTTTCAATCATGGGTGCATCC
>JAFVDC010000090.1 GCA_017478685.1 Bacteroidales bacterium
CCGTCCATCATTTCCAAGCAGTCCGGTGCCGCGGAGGTCCTGAAATATGCCTTCAAGGTAGACTTCTGGGATGTGGACGCCATGGCCGATGACATTTACGGCCTCCTGAGTTATCCCGCCCTGGCGCACTTCAGCGCCGGCATGGGCTACGACGAAGTAAACGCCCTCAAATGGAACGGCGTCTGCGCCAAGCTTAAGAAAGTTTATGAATCAGTTGTAAAATAAGATATTATGGCAACAAAGAGCATCTGCCTGTATTTCCAGGTCCATCAGCCCACCCGGCTCCGCCTGTACAGATTCTTTGATATCGGCAAAGATTCCCACTACTACGACGACTTTGCCAACCGCACAATCCTGCGCCGTGTAGCCCAGAAGTGCTATCTTCCCATGAACCAGCTAATGCTGGAGCTCATTAGTGCAAACAAGGGGAAGTTCAAGATCGCTTACTCAATCTCCGGCAGCGCCCTGGACCAGTTCCAGAGGTTCGCCCCTGAGGTGATAGACTCTTTCAAGGCCCTTGCTGCCACCGGCCGCGTGGAGTTTTTGGCCGAAACCTACTATCACTCCCTGGCATCGCTTGGCTCGGACTCCGAGTTCAAGCAGCAGGTGGCAAAGCACGCCGCCAGGATTGATGAACTCTTCGGCGTAAAGCCCACCGCTTTCCGCAACACGGAGCTCATCTATGACAACTCCATCGGTGAACTTGTGTATGAGATGGGCTACAAGACCATGCTCACGGAGGGCGCACGCCACATCATGGGCTGGCAGAGCCCCAACTTCGTGTACACCGGCGCCACCCAGCCCCGCCTGAAGCTCCTTCTCCGCAACTACACCCTCTCCGACGACATCGCTTTCCGCTTTGCGCAGAACCATGTCACCGCAGACCAGTATGTAGGCTGGCTCAAGGAGAACGCAAAGGAAGGCGACATAGTGAACCTTTTCATGGACTACGAGACCTTCGGAGAGCACCAGGGCGCAGAAACCGGCATCTTCGATTTCATGAGGGCTCTTCCCGGCGCAGTCCTCAAGGACGGCACCTTCGGCTTTGCAACCCCTTCAGAGGTGGTTAAAAAGTACAAGCCTGTCTCCGACATCGATGTTGAGGATGCAATTTCCTGGGCCGACGAAGAGCGCGACGTAACCGCATGGCTTGGAAACGAACTCCAGCAGGAGGCCTTCAAGAAGGTGTATGCCATGAAGGAGAAGCTTGCAATTGTGAACGACCCCGACCTTTATGAGGACTGGGGCCACCTTCAGGAGAGCGACCACTTCTATTATATGTGCACCAAGTTCTTCTCCGACGGAGAGGTACACAAGTATTTCAACCCGTACGACACCCCGTACGAGGCATTTATTAACTATATGAACGTAATCTCAGATTTCCAGATCCGTCTGGACGAGAAGCGGGCGGCTTTGGACTAGGAGGATGGATTATTTATTTGAAGTAAGCTGGGACGTTTGCAATAAGGTTGGCGGCATTTATACGGTAGTCGCCACAAAGGCCCTCCACCTGAGCTCAGAGCTTGGAAGGCGTCACATATTCATCGGCCCGGATGTATGGATGCACCGTGCCGGCAACCCCGATTTCCTGGAAGCCCCCATGCTTTACCGCTCATGGAAGGCTGCGGCCCTTGCCGAGGGACTCCGTTTCAGGGTGGGCCGGTGGAATATCCCCGGAAAGCCTGTGGCAATACTTGTAGACTACAAGTCTTCGCTGCCGCAGGCCGATGCCATCCTTGGCCGCATGTGGCAGGATTTTGGAGTGGACTCCATCTCCGGCAACTGGGATTACAAGGAATCGGCGGTGTTCGGCATAATGGCCGGGCGCGTGATTGAGAGCTTCTGGAATTACAACCTGAAGGGCGGAGAAAAAGTAGTGGCCCAGTTCCATGAGTGGCAGACCGGTGCCGGTATCCTCCACATCAAGAAGGCCGGAATTCCCGTTGCCACCACGTTTACAACCCACGCAACCATGATGGGGCGCTGCATTGCCGGCAACAACCTTCCGCTCTACGACAACCTTTCAAGTTACAACGGAGACGAAATGGCCGCCCGTTTCAACGTGAAGGCCATCTATTCGCTGGAGAAGAAATCGGCCGAAAACGCTGATGTCTTCACCACTGTGAGCGAAATCACGGCTAAGGAGTGCGCGCAGTTCCTGCGTCCCGTGGATGTCGTTACGCCAAACGGCTTCGAGAACAGCTTCACTCCGCCCACGGACGAAGCCTACAAAACCCTCCACGACGCCGCGCGCGAGCGCATTGTGAAGGTTGCCGCCGCCATGAGCGCAGAGGAAGTGCCCCAGGATGCCCTTTTCATCTGCATCGGCGGCCGCTACGAATACCGCAACAAGGGAATTGACGTGTTCATAGACGCCCTTGACCGCGTAAACCGCGGGGAAGACCCCGGCCGCAGCATCCAGGCGTTCATCATGATTCCTTCCGGTCATCACGGAGCGGACAAAGAGCTTTGCGCCAAACTCTCCGGGGATGGTGACTCCCGTTACCAGACCCAGGTGTCGCACTATCTCCAGAATGCCGAATACGACACCATTACGCGCCGCCTCCGTGAGGTGGGCCTCACAAACGCCATTGGAGACAAGGTGAAGGTGTATTTCATCCCGTCCTACCTTAACGGAGACGACGGCGTGTTCAATATGCCCTACTACGACCTCCTTTGCGGCATGGACCTGGCGCTGTTCCCGTCCTACTACGAGCCCTGGGGCTATACTCCGCTGGAGGCCCTGGCTTTCCGCATCCCCACTCTCACAACATCCCTTGCCGGTTTCGGCGCATGGGTGGAAAGCCATTACGAGGGCAAGCACCCCGGAATCACGGTACTGCACCGCGACGATTCCAACTATGAAGAAGTGGTTGAAGGCACGGCCGCACGTATCCTTGAGATGGCCGGCCTTGACAAGAAGAAACGTAAATTATACCGGGAGAATGCCCGGGAGGTTGCACAGATCGCCCTGTGGACCAATCAAATCAAATACTATCAGGAGGCGTATTCCCTTGCTCTTGAAAGGGTTCAGGAGCACAGTGATTCTTACCAATCAAAGAAAAAAACTATGCAATATTTTAAAGCAGACGTAACCAGCCCCAGCTGGCGCAGTATCCTCGTGACCCGTCACCTTCCGGAAAAACTGTCCCGGCTTGAGAAACTGTCCAAGAACCTATGGTGGTGTTGGAACGAGTCCGCCAAGGACCTCTTCCGCTCCATAGACCCCGAGGTATGGCACCGCAGCGGCCACAATCCGCTGGCCGTGCTCGACACCGTGAGCATAAAGCGTTTCCAGCAGCTCTCGGAGGACGGGGACTTCCTTTCCCGCATGAAGAGCGTCCTGGACGAATTTGATACTTACATGGCCGCAAAGGCAAAGCGCACAGACCCTTCCATCGCTTATTTCTGCATGGAGTACGGCCTGGACACTTCCCTCAAGATTTACTCAGGCGGCCTTGGCATCCTTGCCGGCGACTACCTCAAGGAAACCTCCGACATGAACGTGAACCTTGTGGCCGTGGGTCTTCTGTACCGCTACGGTTACTTCAACCAGGTTCTTTCGGCACAGGGGTACCAGGTGGCAGGCTACGATGCCCAGGACTTCACCAAGATTCCCGCCGTGCCGGTTCTTGACAAGGACGGCAACTGGGTCACCACTTCCGTGGCATTCCCCGGCCGAAGCATCACCGCACGCCTGTGGAAGGTTGAGGTTGGCCGCACGGACCTCTATCTTATGGATACGGACTACGAGGCCAACATCCCCGAAGACCGCGAGGTTACATATCACCTTTACGGAGGCAACTGGGAAAACCGCCTGAAGCAGGAACTCCTGCTTGGCGTCGGCGGTATCCGCGCCCTTCGCAAGCTGGGCCTGGATCCCCAGGTTTATCACTGCAACGAGGGCCACGCCGCATTCATCGGCATGGAAAGGCTCCGCGAATACATTGAAAAGGACAACCTTGACTTCTCCGAGGCCCTTGAGGTTGTGAGGGCAAGCTCCCTGTTTACAACGCATACTCCCGTTCCCGCCGGCCACGATGCCTTTGACGAAGGCATGCTGAGGCAGTATATCGGCCATTATCCCGAGCGCCTGAAGGTGGACTGGGAAACCCTCATGTCCCTTGGAAAGGACAATCCTACGGACCCCAACGAGAAATTCTCCATGAGTAACCTTGCCGCCAACATTTCCCAGAACGTAAACGGCGTTTCTATGCTGCACGGAAAGGTTTCACAGGATATTTTCGCACACATGTATCCGGGTTATCTGCCGGAGGAAC
>JAFVDC010000091.1 GCA_017478685.1 Bacteroidales bacterium
AGGTAGGTGATGTCCAGCGCTGTGCGGGTGTCGTCGTCGGTCTGCCCCAGGTAAAGAGGGTCCCGGATAATGGACTCGTAGGTGCGCCAGAAGTTTTCTGTCTGGCCCTTCGCGCTGAAGATGTAGGCCTTTGTCATCTGGTGTAATGTGGTGTGGTGTTTTTGCCCCGTTCCGGGCACCGTTTTGGCGTTTTGGTGTCCGGAACGAATAACTGTGGGTGGTGATTGCGGACGCGCCATGTCATTTCGAGCGAAGCCCGAAGGGTGAAGTCGAGAAATCTCATGTTGCCGCGTGGAGGTAACCGTCTCGTTATCAATGTATTACACAAAATAGGGTGCTTAAAAATTAGCACCCTATTATGCGTAATCGCCTGATACTGTGTCAATTGTCTCCACGCTCCGCATAAAAAATTGTTGTTTCACAGGAATCCTTAAAAACATTTTAGAAAAAATATACGTTTCCATTGATTGTTTCAGGATTATTTGCATATTATTGCAGACATAATTTTTTGAGTTATGTCCAGATATGCAAACATCCTGAATGACGATGCCTTCAAGGTCATCATCTTCACCCCCGGAAATGAGAAGCTCATGGCCCGGATGCTGGAAGTCCTCCTTCCAGGAAAAGTAATCAGTAAACTGGAATTCCGCCCAACGGAACAACATGGTTTGGCGGTTTCCGACAAAATTACTAATTTTGATGCCGTATGCACTTCAGAAAGTGGTGAGCAGTTTATTGTTGAGATGCAGGGCCTCCAGCAGGACAGTTACGCCGATCGTATGCTGTGTTATGCGTCTTTTCCACTCCGGATGCAGTTGGAGCAAAAACTGAAGGACCTTCAGGAGGGCAAAGTGAAGCCGATGGATTACAGTCTGCTTCCAGTGTACCTGGTGAGTTTTGTTAACTTTACCATTGAGCATCAAGACGAGTCCCTCCTGCAGGACGGTTTAGTAAGCAGTTACAGGATTTGTTCCCCAACGACAGGGGAGATCATGACGGAAGCGTTGTACTTTGCTTACCTGGAACTGGGGCGGTTGAACGTTCCTTTTGGAAAGGCAGAGATGTGCCGGACTATAACAGAGCAGCTGGCTTATTCCATGAAGTACATGAGCAAGCTCACCGAGTGCCCCAGGGAGTTCAGCGACAGCTTGTTTCCCATGCTTTTTGAGGCAAGTGCATACGCCAACATGGACACGAAAACACAAATGCAAGTAACCCGTATTATGAGAACAGAAATAGACCGCATCGCCGAAAACGAATATGCCCGAAAGCAGGGCATCCAGCAAGGTGAAATCCAAGCTCGCGGTAAGGACATAAAGAAGTTGCTGGCATATGGAATGTCTCCGGAGGATATTTCCAAGGCTCTGGAGGTTCCCTTGGAGGAGGTTTTGTCCGTCAAGGCATAGTCCATTTGTCATTTCGAGCGACGTTTCCCTGTCATTTCGAACGAAGCCCGAAGGGCGGAGTCGAGAAATCTCACTGTCCACTGTCAAAGCCATAGCCGCCAATCCAGTTTTGCGCCCTCTGTGGCCGATTTTGTGGATTGGCGGCAGGCAAAATGCCGTTTTAGGCCGAATTGCTTGCCGCCAGTACGTATAACCTGCGTTATACGCGTTCTGGGTGGATTGGCGGCGGGAAATGCTCTCCAGGGCCGAAAAAACTCCGCCGCACCCTTGGAGTGGAGCGCGGCGGAAAGAATTGTTATTGTGTTACGGTGACGGCACAGGAGGTGCCGTTAAACATATCCAGAGCTGTGGCTGAAGACGTAAAGTTATAAGTACCCCTATAAGTCTGATACTGATACCTCATATAGATAGTCTGAGTAGCATCCACAGGAGCCGTGAAGGTGAAGGCTCCGTTACAGTATGCGCGGTTACCATAACCTCCGGTGAATGAACCTACCTGCGTAGAGAAGCCGCTATCGGAATAACATCTCACAGTATTGTCATAGTAGTATCCGGCATAATTCCCCGTAAACTGAACCTTCTGTGCAGCAATCGTAACGTTGTTGCGAGTAGACTGCGTACCTACGGCGGTAACAAAGGAGCCGTGCTTGAGCTGGACGCCCACGGCCTCGGTGCGGTTGTCTGCGGTCTTGAGATTCAGCGTCTTGGTGCCGGTGGAGCTGGTGCGGTAGTAGTACTTGCCGCCACTGGTAATGATATTGGAATCATTATTTGGTTCCAAATTGGTGAGGCCAAGTTCAATGTCTATGTAACCCACAGCCGGCATCTGGAAGTCACTCGGGATAGTGAAGCGGAAGGTGGTAGGCCACCCGCGGCCAGAGTATACCGTGCCGAATGAAAGTCCGGTGAACTCATGGGTTGCGTTCACAAGTTCATGATCTTCGTAATAATTAGCCCTGAGTTCCACCGCGTAGTTTTCCGTCACTCCTGTGGATAGGAAGTGCAGCGTTTGCGTTCCGATGCCGTTTTCAGGCACTGTATATACATAATGGTTTCCGCTTACCCTCTGGAGCTCGTCAGGGTACTGATCCAAATCAGGAACAAGTCCGGTGAGATACACGTGAACGTCTTCCGGAATCAGTTTATCAGAGGGCTCATGTTCGGCATCCATCACAAAGAAGAAGTTCACAGGATCATCCTCATTTACAGCTGCAGAAGTACTGAACCGCGTGAAGGAGAAATACCTCTTTTCAAAGGTGGTGAAAGAAGTGCTCCCAAGCGCAAAGTACGGGTTGTACACGTAAATGTAACTGTCACTCTCCGGAATAATGCTCTTGAATTCGCATGTGAATACGGAATTGTTTTCCATGTATCCCGCGATGTAGTCATTATAGGAAACAGTCTTGATAAACTGGTAGGAGCGTCCGCTTTGTCCGCTAACGATGGTATTACCGGGCTCTACGGGAAGGTCTCCGGCGTTGGGCGTAAGGGACTTTGCCGCCACCTCAACCTTGAACTGCAGCGGGAAAATAGACTGTGGAAGGTCCTTAGGGATGGATACGGTAACGGTTTGTGGCGTTCCTTCGGCCTGCTCGATTTCCGGAATGCAGGTTACGGTCATCTGCTGCTGGGGAAGCAGGCGTATGGTGATGTCACGGTAAAGGCGTGATGTCCCTGACGTGCCGATAACACGTATTACCTGAGACTTCATCTTGGTGGGATCCACATCCGTAGTGGTGTATGAGAGCGTCCCGGTGGATGCGTCATAGCTGATATCGGATACATCGGCAATTACGGCGCCGTTGGCCTCAGGGGCTCTGAGCTCATATGTAACCAAGGTGTTGTCTACGGTGCCGTTGATAACGTCGGAGGTGAAGGTTATACCAAGGGTATATGTTCCGCCAATAGCCAGTGTCTTTTCCGTATACTCCACGGAAATTGCCGACTGACCATCGGAGATGTTCACCTGTGAAGCAGTGCTGATGTCGGCGGAGATATCGGCCGAACCTGCCCCGTTGATGGCGCCTGCAACCGTACTTTTACCCTTACGGTGAACTTTCTTGATGTGAATCTCGTAGCGGAAGTTTCGCAGGATGGGGAGGTATGCACCGCCATCCATGAGGTCTATCTTGTAGTAACCGGTATTGGCTTCGTGGGTGTCAGGGTCTGTGTAAGTGCCTTTTACAATCAGAATTGTGGCGTCGGCGGTAGGGATGGGGCGCTCGTACATGTAAACGGCTCCAGAGGCGGCTACAACTCCGTTGGTGAGGTTTGTAAAGTCGGTTTCAGAGGGATAACTCTTGTCAATGGTGGTGGCACTGGGCATGTTGCCAGGATAAACGGCCGACAAATCTGCGAGTGTGGGATAGTCCTCGTAGTTCATTATGAAATTGCCGTTTGAAGGGTTGTAAGGGGCAATTGACCCTCTGTCGGGGACATTAATGACGGCAAAGGACTGTGCCTCGAAGTTGGAGTCTGCTTCTGTTTTAACAGTGATTTTGGCAAAGTTTCGGATGAGCGGAATCAGCGCCATCTTGTGGGTGGTGCCGTCGGTGTCAAGGTCAAAATCCGGGTCAATGACAAGCTGAGGAGGGGTTGCATAGTATCCTTCGGCCTCGGTGTCGGCATAGATGCCGTTATCCAGGAGGATACGCTGCCAGTAAGCGTCTTCTCCGCCCATGCTGGAGAGTTTGGACATTACGTTGGATTCGTAATCAAATTCCAGGGACGAAGGACCGTTTGCTATAAGGTGTACGCGTATGCGGGACGATGTGATTGAAAGGGGAACTTTGTAGCCTTTTTTGTTGGCCACGCCTTCTACCGACACATATTCGTCTACGGGCGTTGCGAGTTTGTATTCTTTAAGGTAACCGGAACTGCCGAATACAGCCACGTGGAGGGATTCGATATCAGGGTTCTCTCCCATGGCCTTTGTGGCAGGTTCCGGCGTTTCTACGCCGAAGTATACCATGACTTCCCGGCCTTCGTAGTCCACGGCGGGTTTTTCTTCGCTCACTTGAAGCTCAGCCTCCTTTGTACAGGACAAAGGAAGAAGTACTGCAATAAGCGTCAGAATATGTAGGAATTGTCTTCTCATGGCATTTTCTGGTTATTGTGTGGTTTGGTATCCGCCCCAGGAGGTTTTGTACTCTTCTTTTGGGTCATTACCCCAGTACCAGGTGTCGTAAATGCATCTGACCCAGTTTGTTTCGCGATATGTTATAGCCTCAGCATATGGGCGGTAATCTACGATGCCACTGTTCAGAGGATAAACTACACCAGAGGAGCACCAGTAGCCACCAGCGGCCAAGTTGGCATCCGGTGTAAACAATGTGGGAATTTTTTCTTTCTCGGAAAGCTGAATGAGGAACATGATTTCTGCCTTGGTGGGAACACGCCAGCGCCCGGCAGGATAACCGTTTTCCTGATATGCGGCGCAGCGGGTTCTGGCAACATCATAACTTGTCTCTTTTGTCTTTCCGCATGAAGAAGCAACAAGAAAATCAGGGGCAATCAAATCTTCATTAATTGAGGCAGTCTCCATGTAGTTAGTTAATCCGCTCAGGGTTGTTACGTGGTTCTCACCCCATAGCCTTGGATCGCCAATAGTATAGTCCATGCCTGCAACGGATGTAACACTGACTCGGTACATATGTGAGTTAGTGTTAGCACCACCATCATTAATCTCATTTCTTGATGGCAATGTGGATAAGGATGTGCCATTGCTGTCATACCCGGTAACTTCGTCTCTCTGTGTGTTCCCGGTCCCATTAAGGAAAGTATACTTATTGGACTGGATTTCATTGATATACATAGCCGGATACTGTGTCACCACAATATCTTTTGTAGTGTAGCTGTGATCGTCTTTATGGCGGATTTCAAAAGTGAAAACGTAAGGTGAAGAGTCAAACGTTGATGTGGAGATGTCATTATTCAGCGCATGACGAATTGAGAATATACGGCTCTCGTCATCATAGGTAATCCAGTTGTTGAGTGCTGTGGCTGTGTAATTAATATCCCTCTGGTTCTTGAAATCGTAGTACGTCACCGACTTCAGATTAATCTCGGCGTCGTGAGAGGACGTGATAAGGACGTCAAGGTCTTCAACATTATACATGTTGTATACGTTGGAAGGGGAGCTGATGTAGCGGGCGTCCTTGATTTCGGCGTGGGCTTCTACTATGGTCTGGGTGTTCCAAGGGAGGACGTAGTATTCGCCCTCTACCTCCAGCGTGGCTTCAAAGTCGTCGCCACCAAGGATTGCAACATCCAATTTGATGTGATACCAGGTATTGGAGTCCATCTTGAGCCCGGGGCATGGAACCTTGTAGTAGAACTGTTTCTGGCCGGCCTGCTCTCCATCGGAGTTAAGATATCCCCACGGCACCACCAATTTGATGAAAGGCTCGTGTTCGTCGCCGCTATGCCATTCGTGAGGATAGGAATAGAAGGGATCGCATGTGTACCAGCCGTCACTGTCGGCGTCGGTAAGAGAACGCTGGCTGTAACGGTAATATGAACCAGAATCCATGTCTCCACGTGTGCCGCCCACATTTCCGTCGGCATATCCGTTCACAAGATATGCGCCCATCTGTTCCAGAAGCGGAACCCACGTTGTCGTTGTAGTTCCTACAATCTCACCGTCGGAGTAAATGGTGTTTGTGATATCCACATGGTCAACCACATGGCACTCAAAAGTAACTTTAGATGCAGCCCTGTTCAATCGCACGGTACCTTCGGCGGCCTTTGTCTTGTTTTTGTTGATAACGGTAACCTGCGAGTGACCGGACATCACGAAGTTTGTCTGGACATCAGCCGAATTGAAGTGGTTGCTTATGGCCAGGTTGTGAAGCGTAGTGGTGTCGGAGGCAGCATCGAAATCCGTTGTGGCTCCGGGATAGTTTGCAATGGCGTAAACGTCGCACTTGGCACCTGCCGCAGCACCGTTGAAAAGTTGGGAAAGCTGGCTGGTGTTTACAAGGACATTGAAAGAAGTTCGGCCATCCATGGTTACGCGCCCCTTGAGATATGCGTCTTCGCCGGTTTGGCCTTCCGGATACAGGAAGTAGTCTATTGTTGTGAGGGTGTTCTCATTGAACTCATCTTCTCCAGGCATGGTGGCAACCTTTGTCTCCTGGCTGTTGCATAGGAAAGTAAGGGAAATACCGCCATCCTCAAGTTCAGGAGAACCTGTATAGGGCGTCTCCCTCTGGCAGGACAGTGCCGCAGAGAGTGCTGTAAGCAGAATTAATATGCCGACTATCTTTCTCATACGCTCTAAATCTTAGGAAGTACAACGGTCCAGTTGTCGCGGTTGATTTCCGAGTTGGCATCGTGGACGGTGCCGTCGGTGAACTGCACATAGAAATTGAATTTCAGTTTCTTGTCCGTGCTGCGGTCAAGGCTTGGATCCAGGTTGGGTGTAACGTAGAATTCGTATTCCGGATGTTCGTGGTCTACAGTACCCTGATGGGGGCTGATGGAGAAATATTCCACGTCTCCCACAGGCTCTATGAACCATGTGGCACCTGAGGGGTTTACGATACGGAATGTCCCTTTTACCGGGGTTCCGCCGATGATTGTGCAGGTCTTGTTGGGCTTGTCATAGCCTTCGTTCTCCTTGAAGTCCAGCTCTGTTACCTCGGAAATTGACTGCTTGTCATAGGACCATTCATTGAGGTCGTAGATCCAAGGATTGACCGCGAATTTTAGTTCTATGTGTTTCTGGGTAAACAGAAGGGTGAATGCATAGCGGACACCTGACTCAAGACCGTTGTCAATGTCTTCGGGAAAGCCGAGGGTCGCAGTGTGTTGGACGTGCTCTTCGTCGGCCAGATACTCATAACTCACCGTAATTGTGGCGGCCGAAAGCTCGGCGGAAGTCTGGGGCCATATGAGGCGGTATTCGGCCAGAGAGGAAGAGCCTTTTACGCGTGCCAGGAGGTCGTAGGTGTCTCCGTTTGACAGGGTTTTCGTGGCATCTGGAAGTGCGTAGTAGAGGGCGTTGTCAAGGAAATCGCGGCTTGCCTCAAGAGTAGTTGTCTCTGAAGCCGTCACAAAGTTAACAACTGCGCTCTTCTTGTTCTTGAGCCCGGTAATGGTAACGTTTTTTACAAGAATCTGGTCCTGGGATTCGTTATAAAGTCTCAGGCTTATAGCACTGAAAAGATGCTGCATGGCAAGGGGAACGGGGTCCGTAGACGTCCGCGGCATCAAATAGTAGCCGGTGTTTGCATACAGGAGGTCAAACTGGTCGGAGTCTGCGGTCATCTCCTTAGCAGGGATGGAGAGGGTCCTGTCCGTGACTGAGAAACAGTTGGAGAGGGTTGTACCGAAGTAAGAATCGGCCGTAAGGTTTAATGCCGAATCATAACTGAGCCAGCCGAAGAACTGGTGGCCGCCGTCGGTGGTCCAGGGATAGACGTTGCCTGAGTTGTAGCCCCAGATGACGGAGCCGTTATATACGATATCGTCGTTGATATAGAGGCCACCGGTCACAAGGTTCCCTTCGGCCCAGGAGGCGCTGCCGGTAAAGCCGGAGAGGACATCCAGCACATGGATGCGGTTCCCGTTAGTTTTAAGGGTGGCATTTGAGAGAAGGGCCTTGGACGTTACGCCTTCTTCGGCAAAGAAAACTATGCCGTCCTCCAAGGACTTGCTTCCCCCGGGCTGTTTCCCGCAGGAGGAGAGTACCGTCCCAAGAAGAAGGAAGTATGTGATTTTGCGTAATTTCATATCAGCTTTCCTCCACAATGATGTTGTAGCCCTGGTCGCTCCATCCAACCGTGGAGGCCGAAATGGTGATGACGTTGTCAAGGCCGATGTTCAGGGTATAGATGTACTTCTTTCCGGGTACCCATTCCGTGATAGTGCCGCCAAGGGCAACTTTTACCGGAGAGTTGTTGAGAGTCCTCCCTCCGCCGAAATCAACGCTGTAACCAACGTTGATGGCCGCGTTGGGACCCAGTGTCTGGGGTACGAAAAGATAGGAGCATACGTCAGTTGTTACCGGCGTGGTACCGTCGTATGTGAGAACTGTGCTTATGCCGTGAAGGTCATAATTGAATTCAGTATTTTGATTCTCCCAGGCGCTTCCGGTAAAATCACCAACGGAACAAATTCCGCTCATGGAAAGGGAAGTCATTGAGAGAGAGGTGTTTTCATAGTAAGATGCTGCTTTTACCCTGAATACCACCTGCGTAAGTGCATGAGAGAACTGAAGTGGTACGGATTCCGGGTGGGATGCGCAGTCTGCAACGGTGTAACTGCCATAGCAGAGGTCCGTTGTCATTTGGGCGGCGTTTTGGACAGTATAGCCCGTGGCGGTAACGCCGTCAGAGGTGATTGTGACGCCGCTTGCCGAAGAAGGGCTGTAGGCGTTGAAGGTGAGGGAACCTGCAAGGGGCCAGTATTCGGCCGTGGCGGTTTCCCAAAGGGTAAGTGTAGAGTTGTAGGAGGCGCTGAGATTTTCAAAATAGGCCGATGTCCCCTCATGGTAAGCGCTTACGGTGAAGGCTTCCGTGGTGGGATATGTGGCCCCCTGGATTATGGCCTTGGTTGCTTTTTCGGCAACGGGCGCAAAACAGATGGACCGGTCCTCGGGGCGGTCTATGCTATTTTTTGTGCATCCTGCAGCCATTGCCGCAATGAGCAGTATGAAGGCTATTTTTCTCATTCGTCGCCTATGATTATTTCCTTAGTCTCTGTCCAGTCGGTGACGGCGGTGGTTATTTCCGTGGGGTCCATGCCGACTGCGATTCGGAAGGTGTACTTTATGTCGGTTTCCCAAACAGGGCAATAACGCCTGAGGGAAAGCTCGTTGGTGTAGGGGAAGTCGGTAGTATAGTCGGATACTATCTGCCCCGTAGTTGTGTCCGTAATGCTTGAACGGACTCTGATATGGTGCCACTCCTTCAGATAAGCTCCTTCCCGGAGTGTCTGGGGTATAAGGAGTATGTTGCAAAGTTTTTGAAGGATGGGGTTGTCGTAGCGGTCACAGTTAAGCTCCAGTCCTTCGAAGTTCCTGTAAATGAGATATTCGGCAGTTTCGGATTCGTCCAGAGTCCATTCCTTGGGCTTTTGGGTGAATACGCCTTTGGAAATGATACCTCCTATCTTCACTGAATCCAGAACCACGGTAATGACGTTTGCCTGGATGAGGTTGTTTTCCTGGCGGGAGTATGAGTAATGCTTCAGAGTTCTTGCCTTGAAGCAGACCTGAGTGAGGGCATGGGAGAAAACTATCGGGACAAGGGCCGAATGGGCTTCGCAGTTTTCCGTGACTTCGGCAAAGCAAAGGTCTGTCTGGGTGTCTGAATCACCGGGAATGGACCAGTCTGCCGTCATGCCATGTTCCTCCGAGAAACTGATTTCGGGGACTACCGGCGACCCTGCGTAAAAATTGACAGTGCCATCCGAGGGCCAGAAGTAGTCATTTTCTGTTCTCCAAAAAACGTTTTCAAAACTGTACTCCACCGTTTGCCTGTCTATGAGGACTTTGGATTCGGCTCCGTTTGAAGGATGGTGTATGGCCTCAATCACAAACGGCTCGTCCAGCGGGTAATTTGTGGTTGTGATTATGCTCTTTGAAGAGTGCGATGCAGTGGCCGAAAACACCATTGGCTCGGTGTCCACGTGATGAATCACGTTCTTTGTGCATGAGCAAATGGAAATGATTGCAAGAATACATAATATCCCTCTTCCGGGGCAGGACATGGCCGTCCTGCCCGGAAGGAGATAATTATATAAACAATCAATTCTCACAGCGAAACTACAGGAGTGTTGCGTTGACAGCGTCGATGGTGATACCGTCGATGTTCTCGGTCTCCCAGCCTTCTACCAGAGGAGCAAACATGATTTCGTTGTTTGCACCGTCAAGGGAAATTCCAAGGTGGAAGACATAGCGCTTGCCATTCTGGAACTTGTTGCCACTTACACGGCCGTAGATGGGAATGGTAACGGTCTGGGTGGGAGTTGCAGGATAGTCAAAGCCGTTGATGGTGTAGGCTGCAATGCTGTAGCTTACCTCAATGACCTGATCTTCGGCAGAACCGGTAACAATGTTCTCGGGGATGACAACGAATGCTGCGCTGTTGTCGATGGAGGCTACGAAGGAAGCGCCGGAGAGGAAGCTCTCGGTGGTGGCAAGAACCTCGCTGCCCTGGAAGGATACGAAGTCGGCCTTGGTGTTGATGTTGGACCACATACCTTTGCCGATGGTTGTGCTCTTGGTGTAGTCACCGCTGGTCTTCATGTTCTTGAAGACAACCTTCTCGATGGAGATCTTGCCCTTGAGGCTCTCGGTAACGGTTGCATCGAAAGCGGTAACGGCAATCTGGCTGGTGATGTGCTTGAACACAAGGCTTACCTGGGGCTTGCTGGGAGCATCCTGGGCGAGGACTGCTGCTACAAGGGGATCAATCTGGCTGCCGATAGCGGTGCCGAGGCTTACGCCGGTGAGGTTGATGCCTTTGGGCTCCTCGTCGGAGACGAAGGTGGCGTTGAGGCTGCCGGGATAGTATGCGTAGAAGTCCACTTTACCGGTTGCGGGCCAGAGGTAGGTACCAGTGGTAGCCTTCCAGTCACCACCCTGATAGGAGATGTTTACATCGTCCATAAGGGGAGTGGCATAGTCATATGTAGTGCCATCAAGGGCTGCATAGCCGAATACGTTGAAGGACTCGGTTGTAGGGAATGCAAGCTGCTCGGGGGCGTTGCTGTCCGGGAGGATCAGGGCCTTGGTTGTGAGAGCGTTAGGTGCGAAGCTGATGGGAGAAGCTTCGGGAACGTTTACTTCGTTCTTTGCGCAAGCTGCAAGTGCAAGTGCTGCAGCGGCGATGATGATAACTTTTTTCATGGTATGTAACAAAATTTAAATTTTAATAATCTGATTGAAAAAACTAGTTTGCATCCTGAGGAACCTCATACTCACTGGTAACAGTGGCCTCCCAGTCAACGATATCAGGAGAGTACTTGATTTCGTCCATAGAGAAGACAAGATTGAGGTTGTACTTTGTATTCTTTGCGAAAGAAGAAAGTGTAACAGTATCACCAGCTGTCAGGTTGATGGTCTTGGTAGCAGTGGAAACTACATTGTTGTGCTCTACCTGATAGGTAACGGTGATAATATCCTGAGCGGCAGTAAGGGTCTGCGGGATTACAAGGAAGGAATCACCCTGCTTTACATAAGATGTTGTAAGAGCGGGAGAGGCAGAAGAGAGAACAGTGCGGGTAGCATCGGTAGCAGGTTCGGTCCAGGTAACGGTAGGATCTGCTGTAAGATTATCGGCAACAGTAAGGGTAGCGTTGTCGTCAACGGTTACGGAGAGAGCGGTGATGGTGAAGGTATAGTCCTGAGCCGCATAGTCTTTATCAGTCTTTGCGTAAATAGCAATCTGGGAAAGAGCGTGATGGAATACCACGGGAACACCTTTGTAGGTGGTAGCGTCGGTGCCATCGGCGTCATAGTTTGTATCATTTGCGCTCTTTTCTACAGCGTCGCTCCACATAAGGTCTGCCACATAATTGCCGGTTACTGTCTGGAAATTAGCAACGGTAAGGGTAGCCTTATTATCGGTAACGCCAATGGAAGCGGGAACGGCTGTTGATCCATTCGCTCCGTTGGCTTCATAATAGAAGGGAGAATAACCCATAAATACTATAGAGCCGGTAAGCGGCCAGTAGTCTACGCTTGCAGCATTTCTCCAAGCCTCGCTATTGTCGGTGTTCTCTGAGTCTTTTGCCCAAGTGATCTTGGTTGCTGCGCTGGCGCTTGCACCAATCCACACATTGTTGCTGTGGTTGGCGCTCCAGCTGTCGGCCTGGTAGAGACCCCAGATACCGAAAGCGGGATCTGAGGGTGCATAGTAAGTATTGTTTATGATAGCCTTGGTAGCCTTGGCAGCCACGGCGTTGTAAGAGATCTCACGGCCCTTGTTGGTAGGGGTGCTAACCTCATTCTTGGTGCATGCGGCGAACGTTACGAGCGCGGCAACTGCGAGGAAGAATAACTTTTTCATGGTTGTATTGTTTTTATTCATTAGTCAAGGATGTTGATGGTGGCGATTTCGACATCTACCCAGTCGGTGACCTCAGGAGGGAAGAGGATTTCGTTGAGCTTGAAGTTGAGGGTGTAGATGTATTTCTTTCCGGCAACCCATTCCTGGGCGGCACCTACGGTAACATCACCTGTGATGGCGGCGCTGCCGGTCTGCTCCATGGTGTAGTTGATGGTAAGGGTGGTTCCTTCAAGAACTTCTGTGGTTGCAGGGTCGTCGACGTTTGCAGCCTGAGGGATCATTACGTTGGCATCACCGTAAAGTGCGGCAGCAGCGTCGGTTGCGGCGTATGCAACAGTGGCGGTGGTTGCGTAGTAAGGCCAGTTCTCAGTCTGGTCGGCGTTGTCACTCCATGCGAAGTCGCTGTTTGCGTATGCAAGGTCACCGGAGAGGTCAACGTTGTTGATGGTTACGCTGTTAACCTTGAAGGTGACGTCTGCAGAGTAGTCGTCATTGGTACGTACGCGGAACTGAATCTGGGAAAGAGCGTGCTTGAACACCATAGCAACCTTTCCGTCACCAACTTTAGCGATGGACGCTCTGCTGCCTTCCTTAGATGCGAACATAAGATCAACGGTCTTGTTGTCGGCACTGATAGTGTAATCGGTAATAGAGGCTTTTGCCTTGTCATTTTTGTCGTCCCAACCGGGAGTAAGTTCATCGTAAGATGCTGCTGCCAGGTCTGAGGGATGAATGGCAAGGAAACCGATGGAACCGGTGAAGGGCCAGTAGTAGTAGTGCTCTTCATTTCTCCACTCTAAGTCATGAGTTGCAGGAACAGCACCCTTGGTCCAGGAGATGGTAAGGTTGCTCATAAAGTTGGAAGCGTCGCCCTCGGCAAATTCTGAGAAATCACCAACCTGAGACTGCCAACCCCATACCTTGAAGGTGTTGTCGGTTCCATAGGTGGTGCCGGTGATGATGGCGTCATTGGCCTTGGTGGCCTTTTTGTTAACAGCTACGAAGCCGATTTCATCGCCTTCGAGATTGCCGGTGTTGACGGGCTCAACATTGGCTTTGTTGCAGGCTGCGAGCACTACCAGTGCTGCTGCGAGAATCAATTGATTGGTTTTCATAATGTTTGATTGTTTATAAAATGGTTTAACTTATAATTTTTCAATTTTATATGTTGATTGGAACATTCTCTACATCCCAGTCGTCTACGCCCGGCTGGAAGCCTGAGCCTCCTCCGGTACCTGGCTGGGGCTCAGGAACTTCTATAACTTCTTCAATGTAAATTGTCTGGTCTTCGAAAGCCATGTCCGTGAAGAATTCGTCCGTGATGTCACGGTGCCATTCCACGGTTTCTCCACCAACGGTCTTGAGGATGATGGTGAGCCACAGGCGGCTTTCAATGTTGGGGTTCTTGCCGAAGGTGTTGAACTTACCAACCACAATGTCGTTTTCGGCGGAGTCTGTGCCGGCCTTCATGTCGAACATGAGCACCACATCTGTGTCTGTCTTGCCTTCTTCCTTGGGGAAGCCGATGAAGTTGGAGGCAATCTGGCCGGTAAGGAGGGCCCTTGCGGATGCCATGTATTGCTCGTTCTTGATCCGGACGGAAATCTTCCAGGTCTCGATGATGGTTTCGGCTTCGGCCTCGATGGTCTGGTCTTCCTGGATGTTGAAGACCTCTACGTCCTGGTGACTCACGAAGAGGTGGTCCGGTTCATAGATGATTGCGCTTTCCTGAACTTTGGTGAGGGCTGCCTCCCAAGCGTCCTCTTCTGGGCTGGACTTGGTGGCGGACCTTCCGTAACGGATGGCATTGAGGATGCTGGACTTCATGGCCGAGGAAACCTCGTTGGTGTAGGCCTCAATGGAGTAGTAGTTGCGGTCGTTGCGCAGAAGCGTTGCCTCAGTATCAAAGTTGTACGCGATGAACTTGTATTTTCCCGGAGGAAGTGAAATACGGCCACCGGTTGCGGGGAGGTAGCTCTCCGTGATGAGCTCATAGGTTTCGGTGTCGAAGAACATGACACGCATCATTTCAGGCACGGCAAGTTCTTCGAATTCTCCGTTTACTCTCACGTTGAGGTGGAGGTTGAGACGGAGGTTGAGGTTGACGCTGCCATACTCAAGGTCACGGCGCTTGCAGCCTGTGAGGACTGTAAGCACAGCAAGGAAGAGTATGACCAAACGCCTTTTCATTTACTTATTACTTTCTGATGCGTTTTTTGTAGTAAAACAGATATGTCAGGGTCACTCTTGCATCCGTGACGCCGAAATATGTGAAATTACCGCTGTAACGGTACATGAGGTGCTCATTGTTCTGGCGGCCTTCGTAGTAGCGGTAGTAGGTGTACATGGGGCCCACTCCAAGGCCGAAGTTGAGGCTCCAGTGCTCGTCAAAGCAAAGACTGTACCCGATACCCACTGAACCCAGGGCTTCTTCTCCCTGGTAACCGTTGCCATTATGCTGGAAGTCGTAGTAGCCCATTCCCGCTGAGAGGTAGGCGTACCAGCCTTCAAGAACCCTTGTGTCACCGGAGGGCTTGAACGGTTTTTTGAATTTTGTGCCGGGATACCACCTGGCGCCAAGATCCCAGTGCATGAGCTCTGCGCATTCGCCGTTTCCGCCCCAGGCCTGCCAGGGGGAGGTGATGAGGTAGTTGGAATGGATGCTCCAATGCTTGCCGATGGGGATTTCGTAGCCGATGGTGAGGGGAATTGCATGGAAACCGGTTGCGATTGAACCGCCGGTAAGGTACAGGAGGTTGGTTGCAAGGGCTGCAAGGGGTTTCTTGACAAAACCTTCATCCTCCACTGTTTCGGGGGCTACGGGGACCACGGGAACTACCGGAACTACGGCTGCAGTGTCCTTGGGCTCCGTGACGGCGGTGGTGTCTGCGGGAGCAACTGAAGCAGTGTCGGCGGGAGCCGTCACAGTTGTGTCTGCTGTGGCAGGGACCACGGACTCCTCTGCGCCGGTGGCTTTTTGGCCGATACCGGTGCCTTCCTCAACCTCTATGCTGGCGATGCGTGCGGAGCGAAGGTAAGGATAATCGTCCGCGGCGCCTTCGACTGCGCCCTTGTTCACTACGGTGATCTTGTTCTCATACTCGGGGAACATACCCACAATGTAGTTCTTCAGGTTTTCTGCGCGGTTTGTGGCAAGGCGCTCATTTCCCTTTACGGGACCTTCCGGGGAGGCGGTGCCCTCAATTACCATGCTGCCAACCTTGCCGGACCTCAGGAGGCGGATGATCTCCTTCATGGATTTGTCGTTGCCCATGTACTGCGGACGGATAAAGTCCTCGTTCAGAGCATAGTAGACAACCGGGAGACCTTCTTTCACGTAGGTGGTGCGGCTCTCTTTTGCGGAAAATTCTCCACCACTTTTGCTAGCGTCTGAGATTTCAGAATTTGCAAAATCTTTTTCAGAATCTGCAAAATTTTCAATTCTCAGCTCGATGGCGGCAAAGCGGAGGGATTTGAAGTAATTTGCGTAAAGACGCTTGTACTCCGGCAGTGCGGTGAGTTCACGCTCCTTGGCATCTGCTTCAATATCCTTGCCGATAATGGACAGGACGGCGCTGCGGGTGCTTTCACTGAGGCGGGAGTCGGATTCCACCTGGATGCGGAGATCTTCCCATGCCTCTTCTCCGGGACGCAGGGTGATTTTGCCCTGGAGCTGGGGGTACTTGCCTTCCAGATATGCCTGCATGGACTTTGCACGGCGAAGGGAAAGATTACGGTTGTAGGCAAGGTTTCCTTCCGGGGAAGAGTAGGAGGTGATGGTGAGGCCCTCCTGGGCTGCCTGTGCGGCGAAAGCATCATTGAGAACGGAAAGGGCTTCAGCATTTCCCTGGTAGTTCTCTACAACGACGTCGGAGTCGAAGGGGAAGAGCACCTTCACGCGCGATACATTATCCTGCGCGCGTAAAGAAAAAAGGCCGCAGAGGAGCATCAAGACAGACACAAGCGCCATCCTGAGGATGGAGCCCGCGAAGTTTGCAGGAATGCTGTATTTTATTCCTTTGATCACTTTCCGGTGTCTGTTTTTGATTTTCCCTTTTTACTACGTAAACCTGATTTTGCTGCGGTTTGTGCACTATTATAGATGCAGTTTTCAGGTTTAGTGATGCAAAGATAGAATCAATTTTTTATATTTCCAAAAGTTTTTACAAATTTTTCTCAAAAGAATTTCAAATTCTTGAAAATAATTTCGAAATATTTGTGAAAAGTTCCGTTTGGCGCTACGTAGAGCCTATTTAGGGGGTGTATGAAAAAATAGGGTTTCGAATGAAATCAAATCGCAATACTGAGTCCTGTGAAAAATGGGCTGGGGGGGGGTATTAAAAGAATCGGCAAATTTTATCTTTTTAAAATCTATTTTGAAAAGAAACTGTAATTAGTTAGGTTTTATGAAATTTTGTATGTCCTGGCTATTTCTGATGAATATTGTCTTTATTATATATAATATAAGGTGTGACCATACCATTTTCCAATTTCCGTGCCAATTGTCTCTGTTCACTATCCGGGCGTCTTAAGACGCCCTTCAGGGGGCCTTCAGCAGGGGTGTTTTAATGATTTTCGTCACTCCCTGTTTGTTGAACTGTCGCCTGAACGCCCTGATTCGGTGGTTTTATTCAAACAAAAAAATTTCAATTATTTGAAAATAATTTTGGATTCTTAAAAAATTATCCTATATTTGCACTGTAATACTTGAAATAAGCTAGCCCTATGAAACCGCTACCTATAATATTGGCCATTTCTGCAGTGTTCTCCATGGCCTCCTGCATGAAGATCGATGACTCCATGTCGCTTCCCGGCGGCGGCAACAGCCAGAAAAAGGTTGGCTTTGACATCAACGTCACGCGTGAGGGGCAGGCTATCCCTAGCGGCAGGCGTGCGCGCATGAACACTAAGGGTGCAGATGTCTCGGATCCCGGAGAGGCCACTATGTCCTCTGACATTCCTTTCGGCCTTATAGGCATCGACTATGAACACGGGGCCCTCGTGATCGACAACGAGTCCGTTTATTCCACCGGAGATTCCTACGGTATGTTCATGGATTCCATGATGTGGGACGAACTCAATACCAAGAATGTCACTTTCAGCGCCTACTATCCTTATGTACATAATGTAAGTTATGAGGACAATCTGGAGGCCTATTCCATTCCTTATAGCGTGGAAGAGACCAGCGCCGGCCCCCTGGTGTCCAAGACCGTAGAGATGGCTGTGGCTCAAATGAACATGATTCCCCTTGAGTTTCAGCATATTACAAATGATATCGGCTACTGCATCTGCGACGTTACCCCGGATCCTCAGCTTCAGGGCCTCATCCACCTCAGGAAACTGGTTGCCCATAACGTGGCTTCGGCCGGTGTGTTTGTCAATGACGTCACCCTGAGCCAGGGAATATGGCACAGGCAGGGCTATTACAGGAAGGTTGTGGTGTTTGAAGGAGATGCCAAGGTTGGTGTAGGCTCTGAAAATGAGAAGTTTGTGGGCTATGATACCCTTGAAGACCGCATGGCGGATTCCCACAGGTACTATTCCATCCCTGATGAGATTGAAGTGGGGAAGCAGTTCGTGGAGGTATTCTTTGACGTGGAGGGCTTTACGCTCAACGGCTTCTACTATGAGCCCCTGGAGCACAAGCAGGCAAAATACATGCTCTACGGCCTTCTCCCGGACAATGTGTTCGTATACGGCCGTCAGTACACTTTCCACATCGGCCTGGATTTAAGTAAAGTGTACTCTGAAATAACATTTGCCCCCACGGTCAGCGGCTGGGAAACCAAAATTTACGAAAATAACGACAATTTCTAAATGAACCTCTCCATACTACTGCTGTTCCTGCCGGCATCGGCCTGTCTCTTCTGGATAATGATGAATTTCTTCGTATCCAGAAGGACAAGCACTTTCTGGGTACTCACGGCCCTGTCGGTTGTCCTGATGCTGTTTTTCGTTGCAGACGCCATTTACGCCACTCCGGGGATGTCCCCGGATGTTGTGGTTTACAGCCACCTCATAACGCTGTTTACGGGCCCGTGCGTGCTTCCGCTCATCTGGATGTACTTCGACCGTCTCCGCAATCACAGGCGTTTCCGCCCGCTGCAGTTCCTGTGGGTTCTGGTGCCGTTTTCACTGGTGTTTGCGGCCCTTGCCCTTACAAGTGTAATAGGTAAGGAAAGCGTTGCCGCCTTTCTCACGGACCTTTACGCCAAAGGCCCTTCCGTGGCCCCCAGTTACAAAGGAAGCCTTGTGTGGTACTATTACATGTGGGCTTCGGTGTCCTTCAGGATTGCCGTTGGCCTGGAACTCTTTGTGGCCCTTGTGTACTTCCTGGTGTATTACTTCAATGGTAAAATCCGGATCCCTCACATGATAGGCTTCCTTCGCAGCGGAGAAAGCATAAGGGTCCTGGAACTCCAGCTTTTCAACATGATCATCCCCGGTCTCTTTGTGCTCACGAAGGTGGCCATCTTCAAAAATGTGCTGGAGGCATATCCCTGGATAGCCGTAGTCCAGTCCATTTTCGTCACTTTCGGCTTCTTCGTGTTCATCTTCTGCGGCCTTTTTGGAGAAAAGGAGAAGATAACCCTTGTCCAGGCCAAGCATATTATGCTCTATAATTACAATTCGGCCATCAAGGGCCCCATCATTGAGATCATGATGGAGGAACTCCTGGACGAGGCCGAACAGGACGCCCTTATCCGTTTCCGTGAGAAAGTAGGGGAGAATCTCCAGCTGGAGACAATGACCCCCGGGGAAATAACCGCCGTGAAGGAAAAACTCTTCTCCTCCGTGGCGGGCTCATGGGACGACAGCCTCCTCACGCGTTTCCAGAACCTCATGGTCAACGAGCAGCTGTTCCTTCAGCCCAGCCTTAGCCTCCAGGATGTGGCCGAACGCCTTCACACCAACAAGACTTACATTTCAAAGTTGGTGAATAACACCTACAACCTTGGTTTCCCGGAGCTCCTGAACACCCTCAGGATAGATTACGCGGAGCAGTATCTCCTCAATCACCGGGATGCAAAACAGAGTGAGGTTGCAAAGGCCTGCGGCTTCCACAGCGCGTCGTCCTTCAACAACATGTTCAAGAAAATTACCGGCGTAACGCCCAAGGTTTGGCTTGCATCAAATGACAGACAGAATAATGCATAATGAAGGCGGCCTGGATCTTTCCAGGTATAATGTCCTTATTGTAGACGACGCTCCGCTCAACCGCCTTGTGGTCCAGAAAATGCTGGAGCAGTTCAGCTTCAATGTCCGTGAGGCCGAAAACGGCCTTGAGGCAATGAAGGAGTTCTACTACCTTACTCCGGACATTGTCCTTCTGGACATCATGATGCCGGTGATGGATGGCTTCGAGGTCATAGAGGCCATAAGGGAAAATCCCGCCTGGAACAACGTAAAGATTGTCGTTTTGTCAGCCCTCAGCACAAATGAGGACATTGTAAAGGCATATGAACTTGGGGCCGACGATTTCATCACAAAGCCCATTGTAATGGACAAACTTCTCAATACCATTGCAAAACTTTTGGGGATTCCCATGGAAAATGTTTCAAAATAAAAAGTAGGTTTCATAAAAAAACCTTATCTTTGTCTGTTATTCTGTAAAAACAAGTGCTTAATGGAATCACAGGCAATCCTTCATGATACTTTCTTTGTCATCTTTTATGGTGGCGTAATCATGCTCAACCTCCTTGCAGCGCTGTATCTGCTGCTGAGGCGCGGCAATGCCATTGAGCCGGAGGTAACATCCCCTGTGCGCCTCCGCCGCTGGGCCGCTGTATTCCTCATTGCCTGCGCAATCAGCCATGTGTCCTGGCTGGTTTACACGTACTATTACTACCCCGCCGTTACGCCTTATATGCTTGTCTGCGGGTTGGATCTGGTTCTGATATTTCCCTCTATTGTCGGCATTCTGCTTTCCATGTTGCAGGACCGCCGTCGGCCTTTCTGGCCGTTTCTCATCATGATGGCCCCTGCCGTAGTGTTTGTGATAATCAATGTTTTCCTTGGCAGTACCTCTTTAAGTGTCGCAATTAGCGCCTATGTGTTTCTTTTGTGTGCCCTGCTCATTGTGTTTGTATTCTTTGCCGTCGGGCGCTACGGACTGTGGCTCAGGGACAACTACGCAGACCTTGAGCGCAAGGAGGTTTGGCAAAGTGTCCTGATCCTGGCTCTTTTTCTGCTGTTTTTTGTGGTTTACAGCGTTACTACCGGAAGGAGTCGCATCATGGCGTATCTGTTCCAGATATACAGTGTGATTCTTGTGGGGCTTCTCATCTGGCGCGTGGAAACGCTTCAGGAACTCTCCGGAACCGCTTTGCCGAATGGTGCCGAATCATCAGATGATGAAGATGACAAGGTCAACGCCTCCCCGCAGGCCATTCCCGCAAGCATCGGCCCCCTCCTTAAACAGAAATGCGAGGACGCTCAGCTGTATCTGGAGCACGACTTGTCACTGGCCCAGCTTGCCCAGGCCATAGGGACCAACCGTTACTACCTTAGCCAGTACTTCGCCCATCAGGGCCTAACTTACAACACTTACATCAACAACCTCCGCATCCGTCACTTCACAGGATTGTACCATAAGGCTGTGGAAGAAGGGCGTTCATTTACAGCCCAGCAACTTGCCTCCGAGAGCGGATACCACAGCTACAGCACCTTCAGCGCCGTATTTAAGCAGCATACAGGCAAAACTGTGACCGCCTGGATGAAGGGCATACCCCAGTAATTTTCAATTCTGAAACTTTCAGAATTTGCAAAGAATTTCTCAGATTTTGCAAATTCCGCGGCCCGTTTCTGCCCCTCCCACATTTTTTAAAAATCTTTTTTTACCTTTGCATTCTGAAATGAAAAGGTATTCCCATATTGTCCTGAGCGCTCTTGCAACTGCCATCTTCTTCTTCTTTGAAGCGGAGGCTTTCTCGCAGGACCTTTCCATCCGCAACAACATCTTTTACGATATTTCCGGTACCCCAAATATCGGCATAGAATATCCGCTCAGCAAGCATTTTAGCGTGGGCGCAAACGCCGGCCTCAAGCCCTGGCCGCGCTTCCTTTTCTGGGACACGGAGTACAAGGAGAACACCAGTCATTGGAAGCATTTCCTCATCACCCCGGAAATGCGTTATTGGTTCGACCAAATCTATGACGGCTGGTTCACCGGCGTGGATGTCGTTTATACGCATTATAATGTAGGTAACGTGCGTTTCCCCTTCGGCATGTACCCGGAGGTTGAGAACCACCGCCTGCAGGGAGATTTCATCGGCCTGGGTATTTTCGGAGGCCATTCCTGGTGGCTTGGAAACCACTGGCGCATTGAGGCCGAAGCCGGCGTTGCCGCAGGCCTTGCCGCCTATGACAAGTTTGAATGCGACCACTGCGGCACCCGCCTTGGGGAGGAACGCAAGATGGTCCTTGTCCCTAAACTTGGCCTCAACATAGCCTACAACGTGCTTCCCAGGCATGAATGGATAGATCTCGTGTCGCAGATAGACACCGTCAAGATAGTGCGTCCTCTCCTTATGGTGGCCCAGGTGAAGGAAATCGCCCCTGAGCGTACTTCGGCCCGCTCCATCGGGGACAAAAACCACTGGGTAACCCCCATTGAGAACTACCGCACGGTAGATGAGATCATTAACGCCCCCATGGACAGCGTCCGCTATGTCCATTTCCCTCTTGACAGCATCACCCTTTTCCGGGACTTCTCCAATAACGCAGAGGTTCTGGATGAAATAATTGAGGTAAGCCGCAAGATTGTGGCCGATTCCCGTGACTCCCTTGCCCTTATCCAGCTTGTAGGCCTTGCCTCCGTGGAGGGCGAATGGAAGCACAACAAATGGCTTGGCGAAGGCCGTGCAAACGCCCTCAAGCAGTATGTTGTGAAGGAACTTGGCCTCAAGGACTCCCAGGTGGAGGCTGCCGGCAGGGGAGAGGCATGGCCGTGGTTCCGCCGCCAGGTAGAGGGCCTTATCCCTGATGGCGGAAAGGGAATCACTGGTGCAGATGCCCAGTGGCTCCTTGACATGATGGACTCAGAGCCCAGCCCGGACGAACGCGAAAAGAAGATGAAGGCCCAGAGGAAGCTGTACAAGGCCCTCAAGGAGGATATCCTCAAGGATCAGCGTAACTCCGGCTATGTCCACGTCTACTATTACTCCAAGCCGGATACCGTGGCCGAAGGCCTCAACCGCATTAACGCCCTTATCCGCGCCAGGAAGTACCACGATGCCCTTAATGCATATGAAAGCCGGGCCGATTACCTGGACCGCGCAAAGGTTGACGCCGAGGCCGCAAACGCTTACGGCATAGCCATGTTCGGCACAGCCGTGGAACTTGAAAAGATTGACACCCTCCTGGCACGTGATGCCATGGAGATACTCCATAAGGCCGAAGAAATGGGCAGCGACTGCGCCCCGGCAAACATTGAAGGCGCAGAGGAATTCCTTGCAAAATACAAGGAATACACGGAGCAGAAACGCTCCCAGGAGGCCATGAAGGAGGAAATCGAGGCCGACAGAAAAGACAGAAAGAAAAATAGATAACAATACAATTTTATTTTTATGAAAAAGTTTTTCAAATTTGCCCTCGTGGGCGCAATTGTCGCTCTGGCTTCCTGCAGCAGGGAGGCCCAGGTTGCCGATAACCCCAATTACAACAAGGAGACCGGTGAGGTCCTCACCAGCTTCGTGTTCAATGTGGCAACAAACAACACCCCTGTCACAAAGCAGACTTCTGCCAGTACACAGGCAACTGCTGGCACCGACGCCTTCCGCGGAATCAATGATGGCCAGCTGCTATCCTTCCTTAAGGACGCCCCTGTGGCAGATGGCAAATGGATCCCCAGTTCAGCAGTGGCAGCCAACAAGGAGTACAGCCTTGGCAACATCATGAGCACCACCGATGCCACTACAAACGGCGACAAGAGCCATCGTGTCATTGAACTTGCCCTGCCCACGGAAACCAATACCCTGATGTTCTACGGCAAAGCTCCCAAGAGTGGTGAAAATGCCGACAACGTCCAGGGAAAAATTACCTATACTCTCGGAGGAAAAGATCTCGCCGCATATTCCTTTGGCCTCAACCGGCGTGTCAGCGCAACCGAAGAGCCTGATTTCCGCCAGTACGGAGATCTTATCCGTGCAGCCCTTGACTACATCACCGGAGCCGAGCTTAACGGCGCAGACGTCGTGTACAATGGCAATCACTATACCACCACCGTCAAATGGACCCAATATGTGACCATTTCCGATGCAGGTATCATTGCACCCGCCACCAAGGATCCGCTACACGCGGGTTTGGATATGGGGGCTCTTGGTGAAATTCTGGCAGCCGCCCTGGCTACTTTTGCTACTGTGAATCCCAAAGAAGTTCGCGCCGGTAGCGGTACATCTGTAGCCCGCACTATCGAAGACCTCAAATTTGTTCTTAGCAAGGTTTCTGGAGCAACTCCTACCAATGAACATGATGCTGTATCCAAGGCTTTGGCCGAAGCAATAATCGCCCGTATCGATGCCTGCTTCTCAGGTACAGCTCCCACTCTGGAATGGAAGACCGCTGACGTTGTTAAGACTGCTATCTCCTATACCGGTGTCACCGACAAGATTACCCGAAAAGGCAGCACCGGATCGGCTCTTACCGAATGGCCGGACATCAGCTTTGGCGTTCCTAAAGGCTGCGCCCAGCTTAAGGTGAACACCACGGCATCTACGGATGTGGGAGGTCAGGTAACCACTCCCGGTACCATCGCCTGGATTTACAGCCCCACCACACCGCTGCTCTCTTCCACCAGCACCTCCATCTACAACGTGTTCTATCCCGCCGAAATCGTTTACTTCGGCAACAGCCCCATCCGCGTAACCGACGACTCCCATGTTGAGGCCGACTATCCTCAGGGCGTTGCCAATTGGGATGCCGACGCCCAGTGGGCAGCAGGTGTGAACAACAACACCGTGGCCTGGACCAAGAACGGCCATGTGGTCTCCACTACCCGCAGCGTTGCCATGCAAATGAATATCAACTACGGATCTGCCCTTCTCAAGAGCACTGTGGGATACAAGAGTGGCATCACTCAGCTGGAGGATAATAACCACGCCATCCAGGAAGCCAAGAAGGGCGTTACCCTGCCGCCGAGCGAGGAGCCCAACGCTCTTATCGATATCACCAACACTACCTTCAAGATCAGCGGTTTCCTCATTGGTGGTCAGCCTGAGACCGTAGGTTGGGACTTTACTCCAGTTGCCGGTGAAACCTTCGACCACAACGTCTATGACAAGGCTGTGGTAAGTGACGCCATTCCTGCCAGCGGCACTTCCGAGGCAAACTATACTCTTCTATGGGATAACTGGAATGCTGCCAATGCAGGTGCAAAGCAGAACGACGTTTACATCGCAGTAGAGTTTGTCAACAACTCCGGTAAAGACTTCTGGGGCAACTACAATGTCATTCGCAACGGTGGTACTTTCTATATCATCGGCAAACTTGATCCGGATGCTGGCCACAGTACTTCCGACTATAGCGACGGTATTACCTGGCCTGATACTGCTCTTCAGGCACTTCCTCCTTATGACGGCTCGGGAGACACCATCCAGGAGCGCCGTGTATTTATCCAGGATTTCATGACCACCGCCAACTTCATCCTCAACGAGACTTCCCTGCAGCATGCATATGCAACTGTTCCGGATCTCCGTTCCACTCAGATCTCTCTGGGTCTCTCAGTTGATCTGCACTGGCAGACAGGTCTTGTATTTGACAACGTTGTCCTTGGCGAATAATTACCCCTCATGAAGACATTCCGTCATTCATTCCTTGTTCTTGCCGCCATGGCTGCCGCCCTGCTTTTCCAGGGCTGCAGCCTGGTGGACGAGAACCTCAGTGACTGCGAGACGGACTATAAGATAAACTACGAGCTCCGCCTTATCACCAACATGACCACGGAGCTCAAAACCCAGCTGGAAACGGAACTCTCCACGGAGGTTGACTTTGCGGCTGCAGCTGCCCTCAAGGACTATCTCAATGAGATTTTCACGGACTTTGCCCACGACGTAGACCTTTCATTCTACGACGTTGTGGAAGACTCCGTAAGGCTTCACCACGAGGCCCATATCATGGACGCCAACCAGAGCAGCTACACCCTTTACATCCCCGTTCACAGGTACATGCACACGGCAGTAGCAAATGTTGTGGATAATAAACTTGTGACGCTTCAGGAGGACGAAAACTGCCATACGGCTGTCCTTCATCAGGACATAGCCGATACAATCGGCACTCACAAAACCGGTCTTTTCACCGCCAGGCTTCCTATGGATGTCCTGGAGGGCATTGACCAGACTTTTGACGTGAGCCTTTACATGGCCAACTGCGCAACCGCCATTGTGGTTGATACACTTGGAAGCCATATCAGGGACTTAAAGGTTCACATGACGGGCTTTGCCACAGACTTCAATATCTGTGACAGCACTTACCGCTTCAAGTTCTCGTCCATAGTGAAAACGGACAAACTTGATATTTCCGCCCCCGGCGGCATGTGCTTTGCCTCCGTGAACTACCCATCACGGGATACACGCCCCACCAAGAGCATTTTTGAAACCACGGAGCCGTTCCTTTCAGAGAATGCGGCAAATTCCATCTGGCAAATCCGTGCGTATGCCACTCTCCCGGATGGCAAAGTGACAGAAACCAAACTGGGTGTTACCAAGCCATTGAGGGCCGGTCAGCTTAAGGTATTCAAAGTCAAGGCACTTGATAACGGTGCCGTTCAGCCGGAAGACCCTGACGTAGCCGTTAGCGTAGCCCTTGACTGGCAGGCGGGGCAGGAACATGAAATAGAGCTGTAGATGAGGAAAAACCCTTTAATATGGCTTTTATTTGCCCTGAGCCTTTCCGGTTGTGTTGCCTTGGATTCTTTGCAATCGCCGGAAGTCTTTGTCTCTGAAGGGGAGGAGTTTAGCCTTCCGTTTTCCCTGGCCGTTGGCAGCGGCGCAGGTCCTGCCACAAAAATGACACAGGCCATAACCCAGGCCAGTGCCGATGAAGCCTCATTCAGGGGCATCAAAGAAATTTACGCCATCCCTTTCAGAAAGGCCGGAACTGTAATCGGCACAGACCAGAGAATCGGCCCCAATCTTGAGCTTCCCCAGCTGGGAATACCTGCAACATTTGGGGAATCGGCCAATAACGGGGATTTTACCGGCCTTGTGCGCTCCAACAACTCCCATCTTTACAAGAATGTTTATATGCGCCGCGGGACAGCCTCTATGCTTGTCTACGGGCAGGCGGTGGATGAGACCGTGAGCGTAACCCCGGATTCCGTGGCGTTCAAGCGCCGTAACGGGGTTCTCCGTTCCCACAATCTCCAGAAGGCCGATTACCCCGCTGCAATCAACTTCACCCTTGAGCCTTTTGTAACATCGGATAACGAAGCGTCTTTCAATGGGGTTATCGGCGGACTTCTTACGTATCTCAACAGCATTGCTGCGGCAACTGTGTCACAGACGGGGTATAGACGCAACTCTGCATACCAGACAACATGGACCTATTTATGGTCCCAGCCTTCGCAATACAGCAATTATGCGGATCTGAAAAACGCATTTGACTTTTTTACTGCAGACGGCGTTGGATTCTCGGCCGGAACATCAGGCATAAACCAGATGCTCACCACGCTGTACAACCGAATGTACAGTATGGCTAATGATGACTCTGCTGGTGGCGATGATTATCGGCTGACATATTATACCAGAGCTAACACCACCAACACAACTTATAGGCGTTATTATTACTACGTCTACCAGCTTGCCCGCCAGATACGTTCACTCATAAACAATTCCACGTACGTAACCCTCTCGGGTTCCGGATCAAGTGTTACAGTAACCCTCAAGGACGATTATGCGTCTTTCCCCGACAAGTTTGGGGTGCCGGCCGGCAGCGTTGCCATCCAGTGGAACGGGACGCAGTTTGTGCAGCAGACTCCGGCTACCGGAAGCGCCCTGGCGCCGGTGAGTTCCTACTGCTATCCTCCCAGCCTTTGGTATATGACAAACAGTACGCTCAGGACTTCGGATGATGCCGATATCACGGAGGAATACAAGAGCGCAAATACCACCTGGGATTCCATCTTCAGCCAGTATACGTATTCAAGCACCGTTATCCCCGGGGCAGAGTCCGTGGCGCTGAAAGAACCGTTACAGTATGGTGTGGCCATGCTGGAGGTGAACCTGAACAATGCGGTGTCGCCGGGCGGAACGCAGTTCCTCCTTGACAGCAAGGCCACTTCCATTGACGTTAGAAACAGCAATTATCCGCTCACAGGAATTATCATAGGGGAGCAGAAGAACCAGGAATTTGACTTTAAACCCCTGCTGGAAGGCCTCAGCAGTTATGTCTATGACTGTGAAGTCTATGACGGAAGTACTCCCAAGGCTTATATCGCGGGGGCATCGGCCGGCCTCACTTTCAAACCCATCCACACTCTGGTTGTACAAACTGAGGATGCCGATGACGTGCATATAGCCCTGGAATTCCAGAATAACAGCGGGGCCGATTTCTATGGGGTAAACAGCAACAGAATTGCCGCAGGCTCAAAGTTTTACCTCATAGCAACCCTTAAGTATTCAGAGGCTGTGAACAGCACCGGCGAAGACCTTCCTGCCGTGTTTGTGCATGACCATACTACCAAGGTTACATTCAGCGTGAACAGCCTTGCAAAGGCATATAACACTATTCCGGAACTCAGGGACCCGCAGCTTGAGATAGGTGTGGTTACTGAGATGGAATGGATACAGGTTACGCCATCGGAAGTTCCAATGTATTAGGGGATGAAAGTACGCGTTGGCATATCAATCATACTGCTTGCAGCCGCCGCAATGGCGCTTGCAGGATGCCTTCGTGACCCCCTTACGTATCGTATTGAAAGGGGAGATCTTAATGTGAGGGTGTATATCCCCGACGCTACGGTTACCAAGGCCGAGACAGGGCTTGAAGCGGCCGTGAATGATGAGAGGATTGTTTCCACCCTTCAGATTTGGGTGTACAGGGCAGGCGGCACAGACGCTTCCTCCCTTGTGGGATACAGGATGCTGGACGGGGATGCCCTTGCCTCCACCGGCCTTAACGCCGGCTATGAAGCCCGTTTTACAATTCCGGTGGATGCCGATTTTGTGGAATCCCGGCCAAACGTTGATGTTTATGCCCTTGTAAACGCCAAGAGCGCAGGTTTTACCATTGATAAATTCCCCTATGCATCCGGAGACTGGTCCAAGGTGAACCCTTCAGATTTACGGGACTTTGTGATTGAGGGAGACTTTTTTGGAGTGTCTTCGCTTACTTCCACGGTTCCCTCCGATGGCCTTCCCATGGCCGGCCTTGCTACAAGCCAGGCTGTAACGGGGGATTTCCCGGTCCTTAGCATATCAACAGTTACTGTTACCCGTCTGGTTTCCAAGCTCCGCTTTGTATTTTGCCAGATGACGGATGAGGGTACTCCGGTGGATGAATTCCATATCACGGGGATATCCCTGAGCGGGCAAATCGGCCAAAAAGAAAGGCTTTTCACAGAGCTCACTTACGACAGCTCCGGCTACGATGCCCTGAGCAAGACCTATCCCGCCGACGGTGCCCTTCCATCACTTGCCAATAATCCCGCCCCGGGGGATTACCTTTATCAGACAGGCATGACCGCCCAGGAGTATGACAACCTCATAAGGGGCGGTGTGAGCTCCGGTGTACTCACCCAGTGGGGGCTCACATACCTCAGGGAAAGCGACAAAAAGCTTACGGGTACAATCCAGTATACGGCCGGCACCGGAGCCACCATGCGAACCAAAGAGGCTACTTTTACCCTGGATGCCGAAGGAGACTTTGCCCGCAACCACAGCTGGACCATTTACGGCTATTTCATTGGCGGACGCCTGGTGGTTCAGCCCACTGTACTGCCTTGGATAGCCGGTAACGACAGATACACCTTCAAGACAGAAGGAAGCACTGAGTTTAAATATGAGAAGCCCTGGCTGCGCTACGACATTGACCGTATGTCCTGGACCTGGAACGACACCTGGCTGGTGGTTGCCTATGGTTATGAAGGCGGCGGCACGGTTGGCAAACCCTTGTATTCTCCTATGTTTACGCTGGAAACTATCAATGCCAATGACCTTACCCTGCAGCTTAACCACGACCATTTTATTCTGGTCAGGATGGTTGAATCCCTGGACGGACTAGGCAATCTTGTTGTTTCATACTCTCAGCACGGGCAGAGCTTTGTGATTCCGGGGTCATCTGAGAAGCAGGTTACAAACTTCTACGTGGTGCCTGTCAGTGACGCTGTAATGGCCGATCCTTATGTGAAGGTATTCCTGACAGAGATGCACAGCGGAGACGGCCTGCCGCCCCAGAATATCCCGTTCAACCACAATCTGCCTGGTGACGAGGACCATACGTCAATTCTGATTTACAATCCGGGACGTGCAGAGTATATTGCAAATATGAATATTCACAAGGATGGGTCCAGCAACGAGCAGCCCAACCAATACTGGCTTGAGGAGGAAGGATAATGAGAAAAGTAGCCAAATATGCACTGATGATATCGGCCTCGCTGGTGGTCTTTTCCGCCTGCGTAAGCGAAGTTGCGCCTTCGGAAAACAGGGATTCCAGGCCTTTCCTTTCCGTCCTTCCTGGTATTTTTGACGGTGAAAAGACCAAGGTTGCCGATACCGATGACGGTATTAAGAAGGGAGACCTTGTGGATGCGCGGGACGAACTCCGTGAGAACTTCTTTGGCTCCCTGGATGTTTTTGTAAAGCGTCAGGATGCCGCCGAAAGTGCCGCCTGGTTCAGGCAGTATCACCTTAATGCCGGTGATGCGGGCGTAGTGATAGACACGGAGAAATATGACTCCGAGAGCCTTCTCAACGAGGCCAAGCAGCTTCTTGCAAGCAACTGGGCCGAACAAGGCTATGAGATGGGCGTGCCTTACGATATCTATGTGACGGCCAACAATCCCCATACGGCAGCGGCATCGGCGCCGGCAAGTCTCCAGGCCCTGAAGGCCCTACAGACCAATTCTACAGACATTTACAGGTATTACCTTACCTATACGCCGCCCGAAACTGACCCCATTTATTACTCCAACTGCATGTACTCGGAGAAGAAGAACTTCCTGATGGACGGTAAGATTGAGGGATGGCAGGTAGATCCTTCCACCTCCGAGCAGGTGTTTGACGTGGATCTCAAGCGGGCGGCGGCAAAGATTATAATGACAGTGAAGTTCAGCGACGACAAAACCATTCCAATGGCGCCGGAACCCACTCCGTCAAATCCCAATCCCGAGCCTCAGAAAGATGCCCAGGGGCGTGTGATTTACGGGTCTGTTCAGGAGTACATGGCATTTGTGGGCCGAACTGCCGGTGTTCCCAGATGGAAAGCCGTGAATTTCAATCTCAACGGCTCCGACATTGCTTATGACGGGGATACGCTTCCATCGGACGGCTCTCTTCTTACCCTGGACAGCAACTTTACTCCATTCCAGGAGGGTACAGATCCGGACAATACCAATAACACGTTTGCTCTTGTCACATATACATACTCCGTGGACTGGAGTTCTGACAAAAGCCGCACCCCGTATATCCTGCTCTCCGTTTTCTATACCAGGGATGCCGACGGTGACCAGCTCCGAAGCTATTATCGTATCCCGGTGTGCGACGAGTCTGTGGTGTCTTCACTTGACCGTAACAACGTGTACATTGTGGATGTGGAAATAGCTTCCCTGGGCTCTTCCAACGAATCCTTCGATGCCCAGGACGAGGAACTTAGGATTGAGTACCACGTAATTCCCTGGACAGAAACCAACATGAGCCAGGAGGCTACAACGGTAAAGATCTCAGACACCAAGTATCTTACGGTTCTTCCCACGGAATACGTTCTCAAAGGAAACGACACCCAGAGCGTAGAAATGCTTTGGTACGCATCAGTCTCTCTGGATGACGGCCGGATTGTTGACATAGACCCTTCGTCCCTCAGTGTGTCGTACGTTAATTACCTTGGCAATACTGTGGACATAAAAGGAACCGTCACAAAGCAGGTGAGAAATGACGGCGGCACCCTGGTTACGGCTACGGATGCAAATACGGACGGTAAGAGAGATATTGTTATAACGGCAACGGCCCCCAATGATGCTACCGCCAAAGGCGAGAAAGTTACAATCACGTTAACTCCCAACGGGCTTATCAAAGTGGAATCCGAAGCCCTTGCCAGCCGCGCCGTAAAGGACATTTCCTTTACCGTTTACCTCAAAAAGGCTACCGGTGTAGAGCCTGTCACCATTACTGTACGCCACTTCCCGCTGGACAACATCCAGTCCTTCACCGGCAGCTGGTCGTCAAAATGGAATGGGGCGTCAAAAACAAATCCGTCCACTGGAAGTTGGGTGGACTGGGAAAACCATTCCGGTGGTACAAACTATGACAATATTGGCTTTTACGCCAAAGTTTACACGGACGGATTTGCGCACAGGATTGAAACCGACGGTTCATCTACGACGGCACAGAATTTTTCTAATCTTACGAATCCGCAGATGTATGTTATCCAGCTTACATCTACAAGTGACGAATATGCAATAGGAAGGCCGGTACTGGATGGTAATTACCAGTCTCAGGACAATGTGTGCTCCCCGGCATTCATGATTGCATCACAGCTTGGTGCTACTACCGGCGGTTCTTATACTGCAGCCACAGCCGCAGAGCATTGCGGAACGTATATGGAAGTGGGGACAGACGGAACCAGATACGTTGGTTGGCGCCTTCCTACAAAGGCCGAGATTGAAACCATTATCAAGTACCAGACAGAAGGCGCTGCAAGTTATTCGGTGACAATGGTCAGGGTTCTTGCCGGCCGCTATTACTGGGCTCTGGATGGTAACAGATATGAGGCCTATGCTTCGGGTACCAACAGTACATTTACCCGTTGCGTACGTGACCTTACCATGGAGGAAGTTAATAAGCTTAACAGAACAACCGACTGATAATGAAGCGATTCTCATACATATTAGCCATATTTGCGGTTGTTGGCCTTGCTTCCTGCATGAGGGAGGAGGCGGTATCGGGGTATAAGGGCGTTTCGGCAAGCCTTGTTAAGGAACTTGGCCTGGATGAGCCCGATATGCCTGTGCGCCTTGGTTTTGACCTTCCAGGAGAAAAGATCTCCTTCTCCACAAAAGCCAGCGTTGTGGGAGGAACCGAAGACCCCTCAGACTATATCAAAACCCTGTATCTTGTATGTTTTACCCGCGAAGGCATTTATCTTGGCTGGCGCAAGGCTGTCCTGATAGGTACGGAGAGGGTTTTCACGCATGATGGCCTTTCTTGCCAGGGACGAGATCTTTTTGAGGGAACGGTGCCGTCCCGTACGGCACGTATTCACTTTGTTGGGAATGTAGGAATCGGCCTTGCAGAGGGCTATGCGCCCACAAACATCCCCGGAAATGACCAGATTGGCGGCAATGAGAACACCCTTATAAAATCGGCCAAAATGACCGTAAGCGCTGCTGAAGACCGTACCATCTGCTACTGGGGTTTCCACGGAGAGAATAGTTCCGAGGACATGAAAACATGGCTGTCGCTGGCCACCACGGACCCCGTGACAGGCACTGTCACATATTCAAAGCTTCCCGGACACAATATTCACATGGTCAGGGACCGCGCCAGGGTGGACTTTGGTTATATGCTGGATTTCAAGCGATCTGCCCAGGATGTTGAAAACGGAAAACAAGTTACGGTAAACGGTACATCTTATACTGTTACAGACGGTTATATCACTATTGACGGCCGTCAGTACAGTATGGAAAAGAATGTTACGGATTACGAGATTCTGTCCATCCACTGGATACTTTCCAACGGCCTTGACAAGGGGTATCTGGCTCCATATCACGACGAAAACCAGGATGACCACTTTGACGGGTACTTTGATGCTTCCTCCTCTCCGGCACTGAAGGAAGACCGCCTTACGCAGTATGACAAGGCCGATGCCAGCCGTTATACCGCTACGGAGGAGGACATGATTCAGATTTATGACGGGACAAATTCCATTGATTCGCCGCTGTTCCTGTTTGAGGACGAGAATCTGGAAAGCAATCCGCCCAAGATTATCCTGAAGGTTGTTTATCAGATTGATGACCAGGCCCTGCCCAAAACCAAGTATCATACACTGATGATGCTCAATGAGAGCCAGGAGCCGTGCAAGATTTACAGAAACCATAATTATATCCTGGACATATTCGGTATACCGTGGGAGGGACTTGGTTATGCTACTTTTGAAGATGCCGTGAATTCTGTCACGTACGCCAATAACCAGACTATAACAATCAGTGAGGAAGTTCCGGCCGTGAACGATGGCCGTTACCAGCTTTCGGTGCTTGGAGAAACTTCCATCATATTCCAGGATCCTGCGCTTGAGTGCTCTACGCAAACCGTTTATTTTACCTACCAGTCAATGGTCGCCGATGAGAACACATCATCTGTTCATGCTTCCGATTTCAAGGCTTCATGGACTGAAGATGTCCGCTCCTCTTTTGCCGATCAAGACATTACGGTGTCGGAGGTAAGCAATACCGGAAAGGTATTCAAGGGGGCCATTACTTTTACTCTTGGTACATCTATAAATTCGGCCTTGCAGGGTGGCCAGATTGAACTTAAAGACAAACTGACCGGTATGACTCGTTTCATTAACGTATATACCATAGACCAGTTCAATTACCTGCCTGAAGGGGCTTCAGAACTGGATCTTGTGGCTACCGGAGAGTCCCGTAACGTCAACGGCGTGTCCTGCCCCACGTATAAGATGGATGTAAGAATCCCTGGAGACTATCCTCTGGGCCTGTATCCCATTAAAATGCGCATGGCATCCATTACGCTTAATCCGTTCAAGGTGGAGCGGAGGTCGTCCGGCAATAATACTGTTGAAGAAACAGTAGATGACGTGGCCGTGGCCATGGGCGGCACTGAAAACGGCTCTGTGCTTGACGGTGAAACTCTTGCCGGAATGTCGTTTACTACGGATGCCGCAGATCGCCTCCAGTGGAATTATCACGTCAGCGGCGATCCCTGGAACTTCTGGTTTGTGGATACAATCATAAGCAAGCCCACAATGATGGACGGCGGTGAAAGCGTTGAAGATACCAGAGACAAGGTATATACGTTCTATTTTGACGATATCCGTGGTCTAAGGGCAGCTGCAAACAGGCCAGAAAATGTAGGCTTGTTCTTTAAAATCAAGTATTTTGGGGATGCCGTGGCTGTAACACCGTAAATTTTGCATTTTTATATTTGGATGTTCCAAAAATTAAAGTAAATTTGCATATCTGGTATCAGATATGCATTTTTTTGATTTGGAAACCGCTCATATCGCTGCTCTTTGCCCTTGCTGTAACGGCTGTCAGTCCTGAGGACGGGTCACTCTGGATGGCTACTTCCGGAGACGGGCTTTACAGGTTTGGACGCAATGGGCGCGTGCTCCATTACAGCGTTTCTTCCGGGCATATCAATAATGATACAGTACAGTCACTGGCTTTTGATGCTGCCGGTACCCTGTACATTCTGGATGCTGCCGGTTCACTAACCCGTTATTCTTCTGTGGAGGGGTTCTCTGCTTTTGAATCGGGCGTTGGTGCCCTGAGTGAATCGGCCGGTATACCTTATATAATAAAGGACAGCCTGCTGTATTCTCTCTCCGGAGATTCTCCTGAACTTGTGAGAGCTTTGCCTTTCAGCATTTCTTCAGGAGTTATTCCTGAACTGGAGTATGAAGAAGAAGTGCATCCAGACTCTTCATCGGATAAAGAGGAGAGTTCCGGGTTTAAATTGTGGCCGGTTATCATTGCGCTTCTTGCCGGACTATGCCTTGGCGCAGTTCTATCGAGGCTTTTTGCCGCAAAGAAAGTTGTTCCGCAGAAGCCTGTCGTTGAGGTTAAGCCGCTTGTTCAGAAGCCGCTTGTCCAATCGACGGTTTATCCTGAACCTGTTGTTCCTGAACCCGTTGTTCCGGAAACTCCCGTTTTTGAGCAAGATTCCGTTCAGGAGGAAGATTCCTCATCCATGCCCACAGACAACAACATCGTTGCCGCACTGCAGGCATCGGAGTTCGGCCGGCAGGTACTGGAGCATGTTTCGGCCCATCTGTCGGATTCCGGTTATGGCGTTGAGCAAATTGCCGCAGACCTTGGCATTACGCGTATCCACGTAAACCGTAAACTCAAGGCCGAAACCGGTTATTCTCCGTCCACAGTGTTCAAGACCATCCGCATGACTCAGGCTAAGAGGCTCCTTCTTGAGGGCCGGTATCCCGTTGCCGAAATTGCAACGCGCTGCGGATTCTCAACGGCATCATATTTCTCCACTGCGTTCAAGGACTTCTTCGGCCAGTCTCCGTCAGAGTTCCTCATTTCTCAGAACAAGGCAAAATGAAACTGAGGAGGGCTCTCATATCGGTTGTAGCACTGCTGAGCTGGATTGGCGGTAATGCCCAGTCTGCGCCGGATGTCCGTACTAAACTCAGTTTCAGGGTTGGAAAATCAGAGGTAAACCCCAATTTCATGGGCAATGAGGCCGCCCTGAACCTTATGGATCAGGTGTTTGGCGCTCCTGTCACGCCTTCTGCCATTGAAATTACGGGTGTTTCATCTCCGGAGGGCCCCTATTCCCTCAATGCCAGGCTGGCCCGTGAGCGTGCCGCCGCAACGCTGGACTTTTTGAAAGCCCGTTATCCTTCCGTTCCGGATTCCCTGTTCACGGTAAGCACTGTTGCCGAAGATTGGGATGGAGTGGTCCGGTATCTGAAGCGCTCGGACAAACCCTGGAAGGAGCAGGCTCTTAAGATCATTGAGTCCGGCGGCAAAAACAGAAAAGCCCAGCTTAAGGACCTTTGGGTTGGTGAAGCCTGGGACGATCTTGTTAAAAATGTGTTCCCCGTTCTTAGGAAAGCGGAGATTACAGTTTCGCTTCCGGCCTATGAAGATCCTTCGCCAATGCTTAGTTTCCGTAGGGGGTACAGGCACCTGGATCCGGAACTTTCCCATAATTCAGAAATACTTTCTTCCGTAAAGAAAAAAATAGATGGAGGGTATAGCGGCCCTATAGTCCTCACCGGCTACCATTCCCCGGACGGTAGTGCTTCGGCCAATGAAAAACTCTCGCTTGCCCGTGCCCAGAAAGTGAAGGACTATCTTGTGAATGTCCTTGGGTACCCGGCCGAAAAAATTGAAATCCGCGGCGGAGGAGTGGACTGGGAAAAATTCGCCGCCACAGTTGAATATTCGTATTATGGTCCGGACCGCGCCCGCGTTTTGTCAATTCTGAGGGACCAGAATCTGACATCGGCTCAGAAGAAACAGGCGCTGCTTTCTCTTAGAGGCGGTGCAACTTGGAGGGAACTCAAGGAAAATCAGATGCCTGCGCTTTGTGCGGTTGGCATAGAATATAGTGAAGAGCCGGAGTCGGTAAAGCCCCCGAAGCAAGAGGAGCCGCCGGTGGAGGAAGAACCTCCGGTAGTGGAGCCCCCAGTAGTGGAGCCACCGGTAGTGGAGCCTCCAGTAGTGGAGCCGCCAGTGGTAGAACCTCCGGTGGTGGAGCCCCCTGGTGTAGAGGAACCGCCGGTGGTGGAAGAACCTCCGGTGAAGGAGGAGGAACCTAAAGTAGAACTTCAGGTAAAGGGCACTGCTCTTTTTGGCGTCGGGACCAATCTCCTTTTCGATGCCGTGACAGGTGTGAACGCATCTGTCGATATTCCCGTTGGCAAACACTGGGACATTACCGCAGACTTTATTTTCCCTTGGTGGAAAGACCGCAGCCAAAATCTTGCTTTACAGCTTCTCCATGTGGATCTGGGGGCACGCTATTATTTCAAACCATGGGAAAATCGCAGCCAGGATGTACTCAGAGGCTGGTTTGCAAGTGCTTCTGCAGGTGCTGGCTACTACGATTTCGCCTTTTGGAACCCTAAAGGCGTCCAGGGAGAGGAGATAAAGCTCTCATTAGGTGGTGGTTACACCTGGGCGCTTGGTGATTGGTGGAGACTTACCGCAGAGCTTGGTATAGGCCCTGTATTTACCAAATATCGCATTTATGAGGCCGAAGCCCCTGACCGTCTTGTTGTCACTGATCAGCGCTCCAATGTCTTCCTAAGGCCTACAACGGCAAAAATTTCTCTTACTTACCTGCTCCATAGTGCCTCTAGAGCCCAGTAATGTTTCAAAATCTAAACCCTTTTGATTTTGAAACATAGTTGGTTTTTTCTTCCTTTTGAGATCTCTCCATGCGCTTCGCTTAGTCGAGATGACAAAGATGTCATTTCGAGTGAGCGGAGCGAGTCGAGAAATCTCATATGCTATTGCATCTTCCAAATATTGTGCATATATTTGTACAAATTATTGTTATATGCAAGTAGTAACCATTTCCGGCTTCAGGGCCAACATCAAACAGTACTATGATAATGTTCTTCTCACCGAGGAGCCTTTAATCATTACCAAAGGGGATAATGGTGCAGTTTTAATCCCTCTCAAGGAGTTTAATTCCTTGCAGCGGCGCCTTGAATTCTATAAGAATACGCAGGCTGTGCGTGATTTAAAGGAGGCTGTGGACCAAATGGCTTCCGGAAAACTCATTGAGGTAACCGATATCGACGCCTTATGAAGCTCTATTTAAGCCCCAAAGCACAGTATCAATTTCAGGCTTTGAAGGCAAAGAACATCAAGTACGCAGAGCAGGTCAAGGCCATTCTATTGGACATTAAGGAGCATCCTCTGGAGGGTATCGGCACGCCTGAACTCTTTGACATTTCCCTGCCTGGATACTGGGAGCGCCGTTTCAATGGAAGCGGCATGATAGTCTATTACCATGAGGAAGATTATGTGGTAATAATCAGCATAGGCAACGAACTTCTGCCGTCGTTTGAGGAGTTGCCGTCTGCTCTCAGGAAAATGTCTCAGACGGACTATGCTGCCTCCATTCGTCTAATGGAAGCCAACAGGGCGCATGAAGACGATCCTAAAGTGGGGATATTCTGGTATAATAGTTCCTGGAATGAATTATTCGGCGTTGTGGCGCGTTCTCTTAGGGATTATTCCAAGCCCAATGCTTCCGAGGGGCGCATAACATGCTCTGAAATGCATGAGGCCGTATGGAAGAAAGAGTATAACCGCCAAAAGTTTCACGGAGACGGTTCCGGCCCGTTTATCGGCCCTTATGAGAACAAGCCCCGGGGGAGGGTATTCTATCTTGTAGAAGAAGACCGCTTTGTGGTTGCAGTTGGAAAATGGCTGGAAGAATACCCTCAGGCCAGGGAACTTATTCTGGAGGAATTTGATCTCCCCAGGGATAAAACGTCATTTGAGTACGCTGTACACTGGGATATCGGCCACACTTGGCGTTAGTTTATATAGAAGGTGACGGCGGCGGATTCGCCGTTTTCGTCCACTATGGTAAGGGTATGTTTCCCTTTTTCCGGAGCCAGTTTCATCTCATGGATGAGACTGGTTTCTCCTATATAGTTTCCGTCCAGATGCCACCATATTTTTGTGGCGGGATTGTGGTGCGCGGCCTTGAAAACGGCACCTTCAACTTTCCCGGAGAGCTGCCTGGGAAGCTGCAGCGTACTCCCCTGTGAGGGGTAAATGAAGCCGATAGATGCCGTAACGGCCTTCTTTGCGCCTGTATACTCCGGATGATGCGGCCTGTAATACCACTCCATTGCGGGTGGCAGCACAAACTCCCCGTTTTTGTGATACGGGCAGGCCTGCGTGTCAAGCCCAGCCGCCGGAATAAGCATATCCTCCGTGTCCGTGCAGTCCGGCCCGGCAAGGTACCCGGACTCCTTGCAAACCACCGCCCAGTGAGATTCTTCGGCTCCGCCCTTTGGGCTCCGCTCAGAATGACAGTCGGGCATCTCAAACCAACCCTTGCTCACCGGAAGGAGGTTGAGAATGTCAAACATCACAGGGCCGGCAACGCGTGCACCGGTGAGTCCCGGAACGCCCTGGCCTTCGGCATTCCCCGCCCATACTCCTATGGTGTAATCCGGAGTCATTCCAACAGCCCAGGAGTCCCTGAAACCATAGCTGGTGCCGGTTTTCCAGGCTGCTTTGCGTACAGAGCGTATGAGCCGCCAGTCTAATTCATCGGGCCTGTTAACCTCCTTCAGGGCGTCAAGCGTATACCATGCGGAAAGGTTTTCTGCAGCGTCTTTTACCATGTTTGAATACATGCGCGTGATCTGGTCCAGCCTGCATTCACCTCCGCCAAGAATCAATGATAGTCCATAGTGGTAGGCTTCATTTTCTAAAGTGGTAATGTTACATTTTCGTAAGTTATCCAAGAACTTTGGGGCGCCGTATTCCTGGAGTAGAAATACTGCCGGGATATTGAGGGAGCGCGCCAAGGCCTCATTCGCCGGAACGGCTCCATAGTACTGGTGGTCAAAGTTTTGAGGCGCAAATCCGCTAAGGTTAATGGGAACGTCAGGAAGAAGGGTGCGGGGGAGTATAGTGCCCTCTTCAAGGGCAGCCGCATACAGCGCCGGCTTAAGGATACTGCCTGTTGAGCGTGGCGATGCCGCTACATCTACCTGTGCACCCGGGCGTGTTCTCTCCGGGGAAGTGTTCCCTACATAGGCTATTATGTTGCCGCTGTGGTTGTCTATTACCACTGCAGCCATGTCGGCAATGCCTTCCTTGGCGTAATCGTCGCTTCTCCTGCTGCAAGCTTCCTCTACAGCCTTTTGAGTGGAAAACAGTATTCCGGTTCTTGTCCGTTCTCCTTTTTTGCAGTGCTCTACGTAGTGGCTGGCATAGCCGGGGAGTTGAAGTGGTGCTTCAGGTAAAGGCTCCTCAAGTGATAATTCAAGCGTTTCTGCATCTATGTTTCCGTGCTCATAAAGCTTCTGAAGCAGTCTGTTTCGTTTTTCCTTGAGCTGTTCACGGTTTTTCCCGGGGTGCATGGACGCCGGCGCATTGGGGAGCACTGCCAGAGTGGCAGATTCGGCCCAAGAGAGTTCCGCGGCGGGCCTCCCGAAGTATCTCCATGCGGCGGCTTCAAGCCCCACTACATTACCTCCAAACGGCGCATGGGCTGCATACAGCGCCAGAATTTTTTTCTTGGAGTATCGCAGTTCCAGCCTTGTGGCCTGCACCGCCTCAATGGCTTTTTGCCAGATGGTGCGCTCTTTCCCGCGGGAGAGCCTTATCACCTGCATGGTGATGGTGGAGCCGCCGCTTACCGTGTGCCCGTGGCTCAGATTGTCTTTGAGGGCACGCCCTATTGCCAGCGGATCCACGCCGGGATGCCACCGGAAGCGCTTGTCCTCAAACTGGATAAGGGCCGTGGCAAAGCGCTCCGGCACGGTATCGGACGGGGGAAACCGCCACTGCCCGTCATCGGCAATCCTTGCCCCAAGGAGTTCTCCTTCGGCACTTTCTACAACTGTGGAATAAGGAACGCCCTTAAACAGTTCCCGCGGCAGGCACAACAGCCATGCCAGGGCAATTGCCCCGGCCACAACCAGTATTATTCTGTTCCTTTTTTTCATATCCCCCCTTGGACCTGGTCCAGTGCAAATCTGGACGAGGTGCAATTATACCCCCTGGACCTGGTCCACCAAGTATGGGCTACATATACTTGAGTGGCACACCTGTTGGACCAGGTCCAGCCACTAAAAATGTACCTGGTCCAAAAATGCCTTGGACCAGGTCCACAGGCAGTTGTTGTAAGAGAACTACTCCACTACCGCCACGCCATCGGCCGTGGAGGCCGAAATTGCGGGCTGATACATGTCCTGGCACACGGTTGCGGGCATCACAAAGTTGCCGCAGTATGCCGCCCTGAGGCTAACTGTGAAGGTCTTGCTGCGTCCTTCAGGCAGGCCGAAGAACCAGTCGGCGCGGGTGTCGCGGATGTCCATGTGGTCGTAGCCGTCGGCCTCCGTCACGGCGCCGGAGAGTCTCTCGTTCAGAATCTCCCAGCCGGAAGGAATGCCGAAACTGAGCGCCAGGGCCTCGTATGCGCGTGCAGCCGACATGTTGGTAACCGTAATCACAGCCTTGAAGCGTGTCCCCTGGGTCACCGTGGCAGGATTAAGGGCCCTTCCATCGTCTGCCACAAACTTAACATCCATCTTGAGCCCGTTTGCGCTGCCCTTGGTGCGGGCTTCACGGGAAGTTTTAAGGATGGTACCGTACAGGGTGCCATCGGAGGTATTAACCAAAGCGGCATCGGCCTTCACAGGTACGGAAACCATACCGGCGGCGCTCACAACTTCTTCGGCCCCAAGTTTTGCACTGATTCCGCTGCCGGGAGCTTTGTCGTACAGGGCTCTGTAGGCCGCGGCGGTAAAGGCCGATTCCTGCGTAGAGAGCTCCCATGACGGCAGGCACTCTCCTTGCGCAAATGCCAGGGCGTCGGCAATTCTTTCCGTGCGCACAAGGGCCTCCAGGGCAATCATCTTGTCGCGGTACGGGGTGCCGTAGGTGATGTTGTAAGGCTGGTAAGAGGGGAACTCCCTGCCAATCCCTTCAAGGAGGGCATCGGCCTGGGCCTTCTTACCTGAAATCATATAGGCCGAAGAAAGCATCCAGCGGGCGGCATCCGTAAGTTTGCCGGATTCGCGGAGCCTGTTCATGGAAGACAGGTTGGCCTCCCCGGCAAGCGCCATTACGTATAGCCTGTATGTTTCGTCAAGCTGCGGGAAGAAGTCGGCATCGGCAATGCGGTAAACCTGGCTCATCTTCCTTTCATAACTCTTCCATGCCTTGAGCACTCCGGCATCCACGCCGAAACCGTCTTTTTCGGCCAGGGTAAGGAAGTGACCTGCCATTGAAGACACCCAGGAGTCGGACTTTCCGCCGCCCCAGTAGGCAAAGCCGCCGTCGGGGTTCTGCCTGGAGTACAGCGCCTGTATAATCTGAGGTATAAGTTCCTTTGCGGCCTCCTTGTCGGTTTCGGTGAGCATGGGCATCAGGGACGCCATGGTAATGCCGCGGGCGCTTAACTGCTCACCGCAGCTGTACGGATAGTTTTTCATATCCAGGAACATTTTCCCTGCATCCAGGGCGGGGAAGCCGGCAAGCTGGAGGGTGGCTCCTGCGGGAACCTCACGGCTTGCACCCTTTTCAATAATGAAACGCTCCACGGATGTCACCTCCGGATATGGATTCTGAACAGTGAGGGCGATTGTTTCTGAAGCCTTGTGGCCGGAGCCGGAGGCTTCTACCGTTACATGCGTCACGCCTTCGCTCTCTGCCTTCAGGCCGAAACTTACCATCTTGTCGCCCTTCCCGCTGAAGCTCACCTTCTGCGTGGAGGTTCCCGTGATAGTTGCCGGGCCGTCGGTCTTGATGCTTACCGTTACATCCTTCACGCCCTCTTCCATCGCAAACACGTTCACCGGAACGGATACTTCCTCTCCGGAGCCAAGGATGCGGGGCAGTGTGGCTACAACCATTAGCGGGTTCTGTACAGTGACAGTTTTTTCGGCATTGCCGTACGCGCCTTCGTGGGCCGCAACAACCATTACCCTCACGCTGCCCACGTACATGGGAAGTTTCAATTTCAAAACATCCGTTTCTTTGGCCTTGATTGTCCTGGGCTCCAGGAACAGGACCACCGGATTGAAGCGGTTGTCCTTGCGGGCGTTCTTTATGGCGTCTTCGTCACCGCCAATGGATGCCAGCGGAACCAGTTTGCTGCCATAAGCGCCAACCACCTGGTCGTAGAGGTCCCAGGTCTTTACGCCAAGGGCTTCGGCCTTGTACATACGGCTCCAGGGATCCGGAGTCTTGAAGGCGGTAAGGTCAAGAAGGCCTTCGTCCACTATGGCAAGCGTGTAGGTCATGGGCTTCCCGCTCTTTTCAGAAACCTTCACGGTGAACTCCTCTTCCGGATGAAGCACGCCAGGAAGTGATACCGCGGGGTTAAGGTGAGAGCCCGGATTTTCCACGTTCACTCTCTGGACTCCATACAACCTCAGGGGGAGGTCGTTGACGCTGTTTCCGTAAGGCTGGAGGAGGCTTATATTGATAAAGAAGTTGGGCGCCATTTCCGCTGTAACCGGCACTTCAAACGGTGTATCATTTTCTGATGTGTTTACCCAGGTCCTGGAAAGCACTCCGCCGGCGTTTTCAATGGACACCAAAGCCTTGCCATCCTTGGCTGCAGGTATGTATACCACAGCTTTTTCCCCAACTTTGTAGGAAGGTTTGTCCGTAGAGAAAGTGAGCATGGTAAGGGACTCGGGATCCTTTCTTGGAGCCCTCCCACGGTAGTCCGGCCAGTCAAATGTTACAAATTTGCCACTAACATGACCACTATCCGTGTCACGTGCCAGAACAAGGTACCTACCCCACTCCGGATATTCCTCACGTACAGTGAATGAAACATCTTTGTCACCACTAACAACAGTTCCGTTAGCAATCTTCTTCACAGAGCTGCCGCTTATGTAGGCATCGAGGTCGGATCCGGGGTTGTCCCACCACCAGTTCCAGCCGGCCTTATACACTGCATATTCTACCTTGTGACCTTTGACCCTATTACCAAAAGAGTTCAAAACCGCAACCTTGAACACCTGGTCTTTGTCGGTTTCAAGGAACTCTCCTTCGGGGGCCAGGATTCCAACATAGGCGCTGTATGGAGAGTAGGGAAGGGTTTCCGTAGTAAAGCTTTCGTCTCCGCCGGGTTCTTCCACTGCGGTAAGGATTGTTGCCTGAAGCATTCCAGGGGCGTTTTCGGCCGCGGGAAGGGTAGGCTGTACGGTAATGCTGCCTTTATCTGAAAGGCGGCCTTTATAGAGCTCGAATTCCGCTGTGGTGAAGTTGCCGGAAGGATTGTTGAATGTATACTTTTCAAAACCTTCAAAAGCGGTGCTTCCGGCTTTCCTCAGCGTTACCTGCGCCCGCACGGCATTACCTGCTGCGGCGCCTCCGGCAAGCCAGCTGGCCTGGGCCTCAAGGTTTACCTTTTGACCGGCCTCCAGGATGGCGGGGTACTTGGTGTCTATCTTCAGCCTGTTGGGCTTAATTGTCTCTACGTGAAGTGTTTTGTGGAAAGAACTTCCGCCAACCTTGAGGTAGGCGTTCCAGTATCCCGTGGGGTCATCGGCCTTTGTTGGGACTGCGAAACTGTAGAATCCGTCTGTGCCTTTGCGCACGTATTTTCCGTAGAACTGGCCCTGGGGAGTGTACACCTCAAGGGTTGCAGGGTGGCCCTCCGGCAGGGACTTCGCTTTATCGGCCACAATGGCGGTCACGTGCATTGTGTCTCCGGGGCGCCATACGCCACGCTCTCCGTAGATAAAGGCTTTGAGGCCTTCCTTGACAACTTCTCCGCCGGTGTCAAAACGGCTGAGTGAACGCTCGTTGCCGTCGTTTACCTTAAGATAAGCTGTGCTGCCGCCGGCCTTTGCCACAACGGCAAAAGGTTTGCGGGCCACTGCAATTTCGGCCAGTCCCTTTCCGTCTGTGCTGGCTTTTCCAAGGCTCTGGAGCTGGAAGTCGTACACCTCAATCTTTGCCCCGGAAACCGGCTTTGCGGTGATAAGGTCCGTCGCCGCCACCCAAATGGTGCCTGCACCGGAATACTGGGCAATAAGGCCAAGGTCGCTGGCAATAAGCTGCACTGCCGGGAAGTGGTCCGTGTCCATGTAGTAGGAAGGCTTTGAAGGATCCTCGGTCTCTTTCCAGTTGTACTCTTCCCAGTTGTAGTCGTTGTCCCAGTAGTAGGTTTCGTCGGTGTCCCAGATGGCGTTGTCCCGGGCCGAAGGCGTTCCGTCCTTGGATGCCGGGCTAAGGAGGTACTCTCCCTCTTTGCCCCACAGGCTCTGGTCCTGCCTGAAACTTAGCCTTATGCGGTAAATAGCACCGGGCTCCTGCTTGAACATGTTACTTAAGTCAATGGAGAAATTGTTCCATTTTTTAAGGTCCTTGCTGGCGTCCAGGGGAATGTCTCCGTGCCAGATGAGCCTGCCGTTACGCCTCAGGCTGTTTCGGCCGCCAAGGTTGTTTTCCTGTAGGAAGGACAGGACATTTTTCTCATAGATCTTGATAACTCTCACCTCCACTGCGCCAAGGTTTACCGCGCGGAAGGGGAGGGTGAGGCACTGGTTGTCCGGGAGGATGTTGCCCCTTAGCGGAATCTCCACAGCGGGCTTTTCCTCCTCCTGGCCGAATGTCTTTGTGAAAGCGGCGCCAAGGGTGTTTCCCGCGGCATCTTTAAGGCTTTCGGCAATGGTGAGGGCAACTTCTTCGCGTGCGCCTTCAAAGTGTACGGTAAGGAGGGTATCCTGAAGCTGGACATAACTTCTGGCAACGCCGGTAAGTTCCACAAGGCCCTTCACCTTTGCATTCACGGGCTCAGAGCTGAGCACAACTTCAACCCTGCCGGGCTTCATGACGGCTTTTTTCACGCGGAACGGCCTTCCGTTGTCCGGCTCTTCAGGGTCTTCTTCCACTGCAGCCCTGGCGCCCTTTACGGTGAGGCTGTAGGTGAAGTTCTCCGGAGCGCCGCTGCCCTCCGGAAGCACCTTTCCAAGGGCAAAGCTAACCGTGTAGGTTTTCCCTGCTTCAAGGCTTTCCGTGGTGTAGGTGACGGATGTAGGCGAATTCCACAGCACCGTGCCCTCGGTCTTGGGCGAGGTTGTGAAAAGGCCCTCCGTGGGCATGCTCGCGGCGCTTTCGGCAAGGTCTATCCTCAGGGCCGAATCTTCCGTGACAATACCGCCCGTATATGCCTCAATGTACGGGGCAAAGTCTGCGGCGCTGGGCGATTGTGCCTTTTTGCCGCCATTTCCGCAGCTGCCAAGGCCGAAAACCACAATTAACCCGGCCAAAAGCACTGTACCGTTTGCCGTCCTTCCCACGGCGCGTGGAGATAATCTATTCATAGTAAGCAAGTTATATTATTTCCTCAAGCCCTGAACGCAGCCTTGACAGCCCTTCCAGCAGCGTGCTGCGCGGGCAGGCGATGTTAAGCCGCATGAAGCCTTCACCGGCATCTCCATATATTGTGCCAGTGCTGAGAACCAGATTATGTTTCTTTTTCAAGTGCTCTCCAAGGGCTTCGCTGGAAATGCCATAAGCCCTGCAGTCCAGCCACATGAGATAAGTGCCCTCAAGCGGCGGGGCCGAAACAAGCGGAAGCTCGTCTTCCAGGAAGCAGTATACGGTGCGGGCATTGTGCCACAGGTATTCGCGCAGAGCGTCCAGCCACGGGCCGCCTTCACCGTATGCGGCCTGAAGGGCGGTGGCGCCGAACACGTTGACGTCGCAGCACTCGTTGTCGTTGATCGCGCGGTCCATCTTGGCAAGAACTTCCGGTGAAGCGGCGTAGATGTTAGCTATCTGGATACCTGCTATGTTAAACGGCTTGGTGGGGGAGAAGCACGTTACGGAATTTAAAACATATTCTTCCGGAAGCGTTGCCCATGGAGTGTAGTCATGACCGGGATATGTGAGCTCGCAGTGGATTTCGTCGGACACCACAAACACGTTGTTCCTGAGGCAGATTTCGGCCATGCGAAGAAGCTTTTCCCTTGTCCAGACGCGGCCCACAGGATTGTGAGGGTTGCAAAGAAGCAGTACGCGTGACTCCGCGGCCATCTTCTCAAACAGTTCCCAGTCTACGGTGTAGAGCCCGTTTTCATAGTGCAGGGGGCAGGAGGCCTGTACGCACTTGTTGTTGCGGATTGCCGGGAAAAAAGCATTGTAGCACGGGGTCATCACAATCACCTTGTCTCCGGGTACAGTCATGGCCTTTATTGCGGCCGAATATGCCGCAATGACTCCGGTTGTGGGCACTATGTTGTCCCTGGAAATTCCCTTCCAGCCATGCCGTGTGCCGAACCACCGGTTCATTACCTCAAAGTAATTGTCCGGCAGGAGCTCGTAGCCAAACACTCCGTGATCCAGCCTGCGCTGAAGCGCCGCACGGATTTCCGGAGCCACCTCAAAGTCCATGTCCGCTACCCAAAGCGGCAGGGTTCCGGGGAACATGTCCCACTTAACGCTCTCAGAGCCCTTTCTGGAAGGGCATGTATCAAAATTGTAACTCATTCCACGGTAATTTTGCAGTCTCCTGGAGCCTTGATGTTCTTGTCCAGGATAACCTCTCCAATGCTTCCGGCCTTGATGAAGCCGCTGCGAGGGTTCTTCACGGAAACGATATGGCCTTTGACCGTGGCCTTCACGGAGCTGTACTCAAATGCAAGGTCTGCGTCAGGCTCAAAGGTGCAGTCTTCCAGCACCAGGTTCTCGCAGTAGCAAAGCGGCTGGGTGCCTCCAATGTGGCAACGCACAAGCCTGAGGTTCTTGGAGTACCAAGCCAGGAACTCTCCGTTGATTACGGAGTCGTAAACCGTAATGTTCTCGCTCTCCCAGAATGCATCCTTGGTCTGGAGGTTGGCGTTACGGATTACGGCGTTCTTCACGTACTGGAAAGAGTAGTTCCCGTGGAGCTCGTAGCCGTCTATGTCCACGTTCTCCGAGTGCATGAAGATGTAGTTGGCATCGGCCGTGTAGACGTTCCTGAGCTTGATGTTCCGGCAGTCCCAGAAAGTTTCCTGCGCCATTGGCATGCGGACATTCTCAAGATACACGTCACTGATGCGACGGAACATCTTGGGAGCCTCCACAAGGGTGTCAAACATCTTGCAGCCGCGGGTGTACCACAGCGCCGCGCGTGCTCCCTCCCGGAAAACGCAGTTTTTGATTGTGAAACCGTCGCATTCCCAGAACGGATACTTGCCTGCAAATTCGCAGTTAACGGCTTCAATGTCTGCACATTCCTTAAGAGAAGATTCTCCGGGGCCGATTTTCACCCCTTCCAGCCTGAGCCCGTCACGCCTGCAGTACAGCGGACGCTCGCCTTCGAAGTATTGGTTTTTGATTGTTTCCATAATGGTACAAAGATACGCTTTTTATCTGAAAAAGGTATGCGTAAAATGTAATCAACTGATAATAAGCGAATTAACAAAAAACCTCCGGTCAAAAAACAACCGGAGGTTTTTCCATAATGTATTGATTATCAGTTTGTTCTATTTTACGGAAATTTCTGCAACCGACTCACCGGGCAGGCAAACGGGATTTACGCTCCAGCTTTG